>JAGOEF010000345.1 GCA_017997855.1 Bacteroidales bacterium | reverse complement strand
AAAAATTCTACCCCGAACAACCATACCGCATGGCTTGGGATGGCTCCGATCAGGGCAGTGTTATGAAAGGTGATAAAATCCTTACCAACGGGGTGTATAAATGGTATTGCAAATTCACCGACATCAATAATAACCCGCACGAAGAATCCGGTCTTATTTACTTAGTGAGGTAGTCTAAAGTAAAATATTTTTATCGGGGTCACGTTATAGAATGGTTTACCGGTTATAATGAAAATTTTAAAGAACTCGTACATCCTAATAATTGCAGTGTTATCGCTGGCTTGGGCTGCATCGTGCGAAAGAAATGATATCACGACAAATCCCGAAGACTTACTTCTGTTTTCGGACGATACGGTTCAGTTCGATACAATATTTACAGGAGTTGGATCTACCACCAATTACTTTGTGGTTTACAATCAAAACAAAAATAAATCGATCAACATAGACCGGATATTTCTTGCACGTGGAAATCAGTCAAAATACAGGCTTAATATTGACGGGCGTCAAACCCGTGATTACAGCGATATGTTATTGGCTCCCGGTGATTCTGCATTTATTTTTGTTGAGGTAACCATCAATCCTGGTACAGACGACATGGTAGAGCAGGATTCGGTAGTGTTTATTTCGAACGGAAACACACAGGACGTTGATTTAATCGCTTTTGGTCAAAATGTCCTGTTGATTGATGGGCAGATTTTCGGAAACGATACAACGATTACTTCAGCAAAACCGGTTTTAATTTACAATTCAGCCCTGATTGATGAAAATGTAACGCTTACTGTTCAGGCAGGTACACACTTTCATTTTCACAAAAATTCGAGTCTGCTCGTGCAAGGGACATTAAAAGTACAGGGCAGCACCGAAGAACCGGTCATTTTTCAGGGGGACCGGCTCGAAGAAGGCTATTCAGAAATTTCGGGACAATGGGGCGCCTACATCGATACACTGGGCGTCAGGTATTTACTGGGTGGGCTTCATTTTCTGGCTGGAAGTAAACACAACGAAATAGACAATGCGGTGATAAAGAATGGGGTAATAGGAATCCGGGTCGATACCGTGGTGACACCCGGTGTGCCCTGTCTGATATTACGAAACACAGCCATCGAAAACATGAATGTGGCAGGATTATATTCTATCGGAACTCATGTAGAAGCCTACAATTGCGTGTTTGCTAATTGCGGACAATATACCGTTGCTTGTTTGTATGGAGGAAATTACTCATTTTATCATTGTACATTGGCCAACTATTGGTCAGGGAACCGGCAAACTTCACAGTTGGTCTTGAACAACTATTTTTTCAGCGGATCTCAGCTTTATACAAGGCCACTTACCAAAGCATATTTTGGCAATTGTATCATTTATGGGAACAAAGAGGAAGAAATAAATCTTGACCTGACAACTGAAACTACTGCCTCATTCTATTTCGACAATTGTCTGATAAAAGCCGCAGTTGATTTCAACGTAAGCAATCCAGTATATTTCAGAAATACGATACTCAACGAAAATCCAAAATTTAAGGAAACAATCAGCCCGTACGATTATCAGCTGGACACCTTGTCGCCTGCAAAAGATGCCGGAGACCCCGGTATTTCTATCAGCCTGCCTTTCGACTTGAACAATGTAAACCGCATGTCGGATACCGGGCCTGATCTGGGAGCGTTTGAACGAATAGAATGATGAATAGAACAAGCATTATAACAATTGCCGGGGTAATGTTGCTGGTACTTGGCTGTACCGGTACTTCGAAGCAAGGAGCTCCGGACAGGAAAGCTGCAAATACGCACGATGAAAGATATTTTCGTTTTATGTGCTATAACGTCGAAAACCTATTCGACATTTATGACGACTCACTGAAAAACGACGATGAATTCCTGCCCGATAAAGCAAAATACTGGAACTACAACCGCTACCAGACGAAACTTAATCAAATATATCAGGTTATGGTAGCCATTGGAGAATGGGAATTACCTGATGCAGTAGGTTTCTGTGAAATCGAAAATCGGTTTGTAATAGAACAGTTAATTGAGAAAACACCACTTTACAAAGCTGACTATAAAATAATTCATTATGAATCGCCCGACCCCAGAGGCATTGATGTTGCATTTCTTTACCGGAAATCGAAGTTTACCCCGATAACAAATTATCCCATTAAAATTACTTTTCCTGAAAGTAATTCGGGAGGTACACGCGACATACTATATATAAAAGGAGTGACCCGAAGCGATGACACAATCCATTTTTTTATTAATCACTGGCCATCGCGTTGGGGTGGGCAGATGGAAACTGAAGAGAAGCGGATGTATTGTGCAAAGCAGGTACGCAATATTACCGACTCTATTATGAAGAGCAGCCCAGGCTCTAACATTGTTATTGCCGGCGACCTGAACGATCATCCAACCGATAAAAGCTTAACCGAAAGTCTCCGGGCCGAAAACCAGTACACCGAAATCTCTGATAAAAAGCTTTATAACTTATCGTATTACCTTCAGGAAACCTTGCACAAGGGTTCGCATAAACACGAAGGTCACTGGGGTGTTCTCGATCAAATAGTTGTATCGGGAGCACTGCTCGACAAAAGCTCGGGTTTATACACCAGTGTTGAGGATGCCCATATTTTTGAGGGAGATTTTTTACTCGAAAACGACATGAAGAACACCGGGAAAAAACCGTATAGAACTTACGCCGGCTACAAATACATTGGAGGCTACTCCGACCATCTTCCCGTTTATATCGATATATTCAGGGCACAAAAATAAT
>JAGOEF010000344.1 GCA_017997855.1 Bacteroidales bacterium | reverse complement strand
TACCTGAAAGGCAATATTGGCAACGAAATGAATGCAAATTTGGCTGCCGCAGGGTTCAATTTTAAAGGATTGCTTCGAAAAATCAAAGAAGCAATCCTTTGGCCCAGTTTTTTGCCTCAATTTTTTTCGCTATTCAAGAAAAAAGATTTCCTAATTTTGAATTGTTAAGGATTGACTAATTATAATACGAAAAATTTACCAAAAGGCTGCTTATTTTATTACATTGTTTTTAACATTTAAAAAATAAAATCTTGTATAGATTATTTCTCAAAACATTAAACACAACAATTTATTCGATTTGTAAATTTACTTTGAGCACGAAACAATGTATTACTTAGGGTTTGAATCAGACGATCGTGTTAAAATGTTATGTTTATCAAAAACAAATTATTGTAAAATATTACAAAAAATGCCGGCTGTAAAACCGGCATAAGATTTCAATTAGTTTTAGGATGTGTGTTAACGCCGCAACGATTTAATAATTTCGTTGGCTAGCTTCTCCCATTTTTTACCCAATACCAACTCGTCGTTGATGTCTAAAGCATCAGTGTCAGAATTGTACAATTCGAGCTTTGTTGTGCGGGCTTGTTTATCGGGTGGAATAAATGTGAGAATAATACTATCATGAATTATCGACCCATTGGCTGCCGGTCGGGTAAAGGCCATCATTTCACATTTGACGAAGCCTTTTAAATCAACCACTTCCTTTGTTTCATTTTCAGCTTTTCGTTTCTGAAAAAACACCAGCGCCTGTCTTTTATCGATAGCAATAATAAAGTTACCCGTGTAATCGAATTCATCAACTTGTGCCTGATATGTTTTTGCCAGGCGTTCCATAGTACCCTTAATTTTTTTTCGGTTAATAATTCTATTGATAACCACGGCTGCCCAAACCAGTAATACAATCGCAGCCACACCTATAATGCAGTTCAATGCAAAACTATCCATATTATTTTTGTAAATTAAATTAAACCAATGTTTACTAAGTCTCAGATAATCTGAGTTACAGCAAAACAGGGCTATTTACGAAAAACAATGAAATGGATAGATGATATCGGTTGATGGGAACTGATAAACAAAATCACCGTGAAAACCATAATAAAGTTTCAGCGATTTTGATGAAAACAAAATAATCGCCTGACGAAAACAGCCTGCAGGATTGAAGCCGGCGTGTTGTTCCCACCATTGCAAATGTTGTGCATTGGTTACCGGATGGTCTGAAACAGCGGCTGGTTGCACAATATCAGCAACAGCAAGGCTTGTTACTTTGGAACTGGTCGGTTCAGCATGAACCGGACTGGTTGGCGAAACAATGCTGAGCAGCGCTGTTGATGAAACAACATGCAATAAAGCAAGCCACAAAACAAATATTATTTTACCTGCATTTTTCACAGTGCAAATATACTGTGTTTACTTCATACTGCTGAATAATTCTTCAACCTGCTGCAAATTTTCCTGCGAATTCGAAAGTATCACGAGTTTATCGCCTGCTTCGAGACGGGTATTGCCAGTAGGGGTGATATAATTGTCGCCCCTGATTATCATCGCAATGTTTGCAGTGCGCGGAAAAGCAAGTTCAACAATGGGTTTTCCTACGGCAGCACAGCCATCCGAAATTTCTATTTCTTTCATGGCGGTTTTCGGATAATACTCATTCAGAAAGCTTTCGACCGGCGATCTGGGTTTGAGCTTATCAGGCAACAAAACATGCAGCCATTTTGCCACCAGCGACAACGTAGTTCCCTGAAGCAACACCGATGTAATCGAGATAAAAAATACGAGATTAAAAATCATGTTGGCTTTGTCGATTCCTGCCAACAACGGATAGGTGGCAAACACAATTGGAACAGCGCCCCGCAGGCCAACCCAGGATATAAAAAATCGGTTGCGCAGTTTTGTTTTTATGGGTATCAGACTGAGGAAAACCCCCAAAGGGCGGGCAATAAAAATCAAAAACACCGATATTAACAATCCGATACCTGCCACAGCGATTAATCCCGATGGATAAACCAGCAAACCCAGCGTAAGAAACAACACAATCTGCATCAGCCAGGCAAAACCCTCAAACATTTTAATGATGGTCCGTTTATGTATCAGGTTATGGCTTCCGAGATATACAGCACAAATATAGATGGCCAGAAATCCATTACCTCCGACAAAATCGGTAGCACTAAATGTAAGAAACATCAGGGCGATGACCAGCACAGGGTACAAGGCTTCATAGTCCAGCTTTATTTTATTGATAATCAACTTGCTCAACCTGCCAAACAAATAACCTGCCACTGCCCCGAGAACCATTTGCTGAAGGAATAGCGGTATCAGCGTCCACAGGCTTTTTTCGGGACTCACAATCAATCCCAGAAATGCAATGGTAAGCACATATGCCATCGGATCGTTACTTCCGCTTTCGAGTTCAAGCACCGAGCGCAAGTTCGATTTTAGTGCTAAACTTTTCGAACGCAACACCGAAAATACGGCAGCGGCATCGGTCGATGACACAATGGAGCCAAGCAGCAAACTTTCGAGAAGGCTGAAATCGGTAACATAATGAACAAAAAAGCCCATCGCTACCGCGGTAACTATTACACCAAGTGTTGAAAGCAGCACCCCCTGTCGCAGCACAGGCTTCACTACGTTTATGTTCGTATCGAGACCGCCCGAAAAGAGAATGAAATTTAACGATACAATGCCAATAAACTGGGCTACTTCAGGATCGTTGAAGTATATGCCTCCTACCCCTTCGCTGCCGGCCAGCATGCCAATGC
>JAGOEF010000343.1 GCA_017997855.1 Bacteroidales bacterium | reverse complement strand
GCAGCATCGGCTTGCCTTACATTCACTACTTCGAGTAAAAAATGACGAACCGAGAAGAAATCGTAAATATAGATGAGCTTCTCGCCTTTCTTCGAATAGAACGAACTAATGATTGTTTCATCCATCAGGAGGGAGTCTTTTTGCTCATCCTCATCCATTATTTGCAGGACAATTTCCTGACCTTTATCCCAATGATTATTCGACACATAAAATGCCGTAAGCATTGAAGGATCGTAATCACATGCAGCCTGAATGGCTTCGTGCAGGTCGAGGAAGCTATCGTCGCCAGATATTTCGATATCGCGAACAAAATTTTCTTCCTCGGGCGATATAAGTCTGAATTTGATAATCATACTACAAATGTAATAAAAATTTAAGCGTATCGATTCCATCAGAATAATCGTTTAGCGCAGGTTTTTGAGCGCTTCCCGGCAAAACAGTTCCCTGTTGGTGTCCCGTTGAAACAATGCACTGGAGCGATTCTGTCATTTCTGCAAGAAAAGTCATAGCCTCCTGCCCTGAACTATAACGCATAAAGTGCAAAACTGCCACCGGTGATGCCAACTGGCTATTTTCGCGCAAGAGAAAAAATCCGCAATCGGCAAATTCAAAACGGTTCAACAGAAATAAGGTTCTATAGTAATCGTAGTTGTTTGCATACTTACCAAAGTTCAACAGATGCCCGAATTTTTCAGTAAATACCTCAATGAGCATACCGAAATCATAATCCGGTGGCACGAGCAACATATTTACACTACGGCAGCCCAGTCCAAAATACAAAAATACATCATTGGCCAGCAGTGCAAGTTCTTCGCGGGTTTCGGCGCCCGACAGCAAGGCTGCCGAGTTTCGGTTCCGCCGGATAATATGTGGAAATTTCGAAAAATAATAATCGAAATAACGGCCCGAGTTATTACTCCCAGTGGCAATCACTGCATCGAAGTTTTCTACAATATGCCCGGTAAATTCAATCGAATGAGCTATTTCGGGCAATTCCTGCTTCAGACAATTCAGATACCATTCGGGAAGAAGTCTGTCTTTCGACGATAATTTTGCAATAACGCGATGGCCTGCCACCATACAACACAACAGATCGTGGAATCCGACCAACGGGATATTCCCTGCAAAAATAAGTGCAATTGTTTTATTGCGTTGACTCCCTTGGTTTTCGTACCCTTGCAGCCACGCATCAACTGAATCAGGTTGTAAGGCTTCTACCCAATAAGCCATGACAAATTCCACATTATCGCGTGTGAACCATGCATTGTCTGAGGCAATAGCCTCATAACCCGGAAAGTTGCAACAGGAAGGGTTTTCGAGAACTTTCGAAAACAATTCACGTGTAAAGCCAAACAGGGCGGATTGATTTACAGGCTTCATCACCGGGAATTAGTAGTCGGTTGCATTCCAGATTTCTTCATACATTTCTTCCACATTGCTGAACTGCATTCCATCGTTACCCGTTATCATATTGATAATAAAAATAATCAGCAATAGCCCGCCTACCGATAACCCGATAATGGCACAAATTCTACCCGCATTTACATTGCCCATTGAACTGCCGGCATACATATCGGGATTCTCGCGATAGGCACGTTTTGCTGCAGGTACCAATGCCAAGGCTATGATAGCGAGTATAGGACCAAAAAACGGACCGCAACAACTCAATGAAACAATCGAGAGTATTCCCAATGTAAGAATGGCTTCAGCGTTGGGCAGGCGCATCAACATCTGCTTTGCAGGGGATGATTTAGTTGCTCCTCCAATCGTTTGATTCTGAGTTTTTGCGGTGGCCTGATTAACTGTGTCAGGGTTATTATTTGTCACAGCAGAAAAATCTTCAACCGGACTATTCATCCCGGTATTTGCACTTTCGGGTACAACTGGGGGTGGTGTGTTTTCGTTACCTGATTCAAAACCTTTTTCAATGTTGTCGTTTTCGGTAGTCATAACCAGTGGATATTAAGTAGTTTGAGAATAAAATTCAGTGAAATAAGACCCGTGTTAAAAATAAACAATATCTTTAATATAAGTGTTCCATACCTAAATTGAAACCTAAGGTGAAACACCAGAATTACAAACAACAAAATCAGGGGCAACAGAGCAGGGTAATAATGTAAACTCTGTAAAAAATTGCCATCGAGCAATTCGACAATGGACCGCTGCATACCACAACCGGGGCAATCGCAACCGGTGACGGCCTTAAACGGGCATGGAATCAGATTATGTCTCAACATTTCGAGCATACGGTTTCAAAAGTACTGATTTATTTTGACAGATACCGAGAGACATCCATGATGATGATGTTAAATATTTTATAAAAGAGACCTTTCGTAATCCTGCTCCAAATTTTGTTCATTGCGAAATTGATTCATGAGTCAATTGTTTCCTGAGTGATTTTGCTGATTCAAACAAAACTTTACATTTGCACTTATGACTGTGTATTTACTCGACGATGAACCGGTATTTCCGCATCCTTCGCTTGCCGACGATGATGGTTTGCTTGCCGTGGGAGGTGACCTGAGTACTGAGCGCTTGCTTGCCGCATATTCAAACGGCATATTCCCCTGGTTCAATCCGGGTGAGAATATTTTTTGGTGGGCACCTGATCCCCGTTTTATCTTGTACCCCCAAAAATTTAAAATCAGCAAAAGCTTCAGGCAATTTTTGAATAAACACGATTACGATATTGGTTTCAACCAGCAGTTTAAAAAGGTGATTAAGCAATGCAGACGCATAAAACGCAACGACCAACAAGGCACCTGGATTACCAC
>JAGOEF010000026.1 GCA_017997855.1 Bacteroidales bacterium | reverse complement strand
GTAATGGTTGACAATGATGGTGACAACTGGTATCTTGATGATGTAAAACTCGAACAGAATGTAAGCATCAGCAACACTACGGTTTCTAACATCAACATTTACCCGAACCCCTCAAACGGTTTGGTTACCATTACCAATGCCGAAGGTTCTTCAATCGAAGTTATCAATGTTACCGGTCAGGTTGTTGCCCGCTTCAACGCCAACAGCAATGTTACTACTTTCGATGCTGGTTTCCTGAGAGATGGCAACTACTTCGTACGTATCATGGACGGCAGCAAAATCACTGTTAAAGCCTTGAATATTATTAAATAAGCATAGCTACAGACTTTAAAAAGGAGGCAATCGCCTCCTTTTTTTTTGTCATTGCCAATTGTTTGACTTCATTCAAACACCCTATGGTATTAATTCTTAAAGCGTTGTGTTAAAACATTGCAATTAATATTCGAACTTTAGAATAGGCTTAGTGAAAATTTTATCAATCAGATAATTTCAAACACTCTTAGATTGTTCCTCAAAACAATGCGCTGATTACAATATGGCTTACAATGAATCCTTGTTAAAGAAATAGGAGTTTTCAATTGCAGTAGCCTGTTCGGGTTTTCTTACTATCATTTTTTTTCGTTGAAATATAATTCCCTGAGGATTCTAAACTTTTGCCTTACGGCTCCTGGCTACCCAACGTGGAGCGATAATCGCTCCCAACAATAAATAAGGATAATAGGTTACAAAACGCCAAAGTAAGGCCATCATCGAAACAAAGCCAACCACCGGCATAAAATCGGCCATGTAGGTGGTAAAAACAGCTTCAACAAAACCACTTCCTCCGGGAGTTGGCATTACCAACATCATGATCCACATTACCAACTGTTTTGCGAAAATCAGAAAATGATCACCTGCCGAAAACAACGAACCGGCATCAAGTCCGGGAATGCCAAAAGCAAGGGCCAGAATCAAAAAATTCAGAACCCAGTATCGCGCTGTCCACGAAAAAAATGTAGCCAAAAAAGCATTAATCCAGAATGTAAACTGTTTTGTTTTAAGCTCAGCTGATGCCAGTACAATATCTTGTCCAGCCTGATTGGCCGCCTGTCGCCATTTCTTCAGTAATCTAAAACGAAAAACGAACTCAATAAGTTTTTTAACAATCTGAGGTCGGATAAAAAGGGCAAAGGCCATAAGTAAAACCCAGAACAATTTAACTCCGTACCCAATCACAGCAAAGTAGAAGAAGCTACTGTTAAACCCATCGGCCAGGGTAAACAAACCGGTTTTCGAGAATATCAGAAATAGTACCGGGAACATAAGTGTAAAATACAATTCATCAAGAAAGGAAGTAGCCATCACAATAGCTGCCGACTTACCGGCCGAAAATCCCTCTTTCCACAAAAAGTATGTTGCAATGGTGGTTCCACCTACTGCCGAAGGGGTTACTGATGAAGCAAACTCCCATAACATAATTACATTGAATCCTTGCCTCCAGGTGAGTTTACCGTCGGAAAGCACCCTGATACGGACAATGTATCCAAAATCCCTAACCACCATCATGCAAAATGCAAAAAACAACATAATTCCGACTCCTGCAGTAAATTGAAGCGCCGAAAACATGCCCGGCTTGTAGTCGCGGATGATAAAATAAACCACCACAGCCAGACCAATAAGCATAGGCAAAATTATCCTTCCCGGCCTAATCTGCTTCAGTGCTTTGTCGTTTTGCTCAGTCATATGGAATAAATAACGGAAACATAATCTTCAATTGTTAAAAATATGTATTTTTATTGCAAATAATAACATTAAATGAAGTTTATTGCAATAGTACCTGCACGCTATGGCAGCAAACGCTTCCCGGGCAAGCCTTTAGCAGTGATTAACGGAAAGATTATGGTTCAACGCGTGTTCGAACAGGCTTCGAATGTGTTCGATATGGTATATGTTGCCACCGAAGACCAGCGCATTTATGATGCAGTTTTAGGTTTTGGCGGCAAGGTGGTGATGACTTCGAAAAAACACCGGAGTGGAACAGACCGTTGCGCCGAGGCAGTTCAGACCATCAGCAACCAAACCGGGGAGTCGTTCGAGATTGTAGTAAATATTCAGGGAGACGAACCGTTTATTCAGGTTGAACAATTGCAGGAGATAAAAAAATGTTTTCGCAGCAAAAGTGTTCAAATTGCTACCTTGATTAAACCCATCAACAATCAGGAAGATGTATTCAATCCCAATAAACCCAAGGTAGTGATAAACCGTAAAAACGAAGCCGTATATTTCAGCCGCTCTCCCATTCCATACCTGCAAGGAGTGCGTGAAGCCCGCTGGGTTACCGGGCATCAATACTTTAAACATATTGGTTTATATGCCTACCGGACCGATGTATTGCAGGAACTTACCCGACTGAAACCCTCAAGCCTCGAAATGGCTGAATCGCTGGAACAATTGCGGTGGATAGAAAATGGTTACAAAATCCGGGTTGCCTTCACCGAACACGAAAGCATTTCGGTCGATACTCCAAAAGACCTCGAAAAAATCCGTCAAATAGGACTTATCTGATGAATATTGCCATAAATACCCGCCTGGTTTTAAAAAACCGGCTCGAAGGTATCGGCTGGTTTACTTACGAAACGGTAGGCCGCATGGCCCGCAATCATCCTGAGCACAACTTCATTTTTATTTTCGACAGACCGGTCGACCCCTGTTTTGTTTTCTCCGATAATGTAAAAACTGTAGTTGCCGGTCCACCAACGCGCCACCCTGTGTTATGGTATATCTGGTTCGAATGGGTAATTCCCCGTTTACTCCGAAAGCACAAGGCCGATTTGTTCATTTCGCCCGACGGATATGCATCGCTGCGCACCCGGGTGCCAACCATCACTGTGATTCATGATTTAAATTATGTGTATCACCCCGAATACCTGCCCAAGCTGGCTGCCCGCTATTTCAACTACTTCATTCCTCGCTACGCATCCAGGTCGAAAAGAATAGGGACGGTGTCGGAATATTCACGTCAGGATATTGCAGCGGTTTATCAGATAAATCCCGATATTATCGATGTATATTATAATGGTGCCAATGATTTGTATCAACCGGTAAGTGAAACAATTAAATCCGAAATACGGACGAACTACACACAGGGGAAAGACTATTTTATTTTTGTTGGGGCACTGAGCCCCCGCAAAAACATCCCCGGTCTGCTCAAGGCCTATGATATTTACCGTGTAAATGGAGGCACCAGGCTCTTGCTGATCGTTGGCGATGCCATGCATAAAACAGGGGAAATAGATCTGTGTATGCAACAGATGCAATTTGCAGGGGATGTGCTGTTCAGCGGACGGCTACGCGTTGAAGAGCTGAGCCGGGTAATGGCTTCGGCCAGTGCACTGGTTATGGTACCTTTCTTCGAAGGGTTTGGAATCCCCCTGGTCGAAGCCATGTATTGCGATGTTCCGGTAATTTGCAGCAACACCACATCATTGCCCGAAGTTGTGGGCGATGCTGCGCTCATGTGTGACCCAAACGACCACGAAAGCATTGCTACAAATATGGGTAAGCTGGAATCGGACGAACCCCTTCGTAACCAACTGATTGCAAATGGCCGGGTTCAACGTACCCGTTTCTCCTGGGATAAATCGGCAGAGCGTTTGTGGATGTCGGTCGAAAAAGTATTGTCACTATAAGTATGTTGTTGCCCTTCAAAAACAACGATGTAACAGAGGCCGGTTGCGATGAAGCAGGACGGGGCTGTCTGGCCGGCCCGGTGTTTGCCGCTGCTGTAATATTACCACAGAATTTCTGCAACGAAATGCTCAACGACTCCAAAAAGCTTAATCTCCGCCAGCGCACAGAGCTTCGCCGCATTATCGAAAACGAAGCCCTGAGCTTTGCAGTAGCCGAAGTGTCGAATCTGCGAATCGACGAGATTAACATTCTAAATGCTTCCATCGAAGCCATGCACATAGCTCTAAATAAGCTTAAGCTGCTACCCGGGCACATCCTTGTCGATGGAAACCGTTTTAAAAAATACAAGGATATACCTCACACCTGCGTGGTAAAAGGCGATGGCATGTATATGTCGATTGCAGCAGCTTCGGTACTCGCAAAAACATACCGCGACGATTTCATGGAAAAGCTGCACGAAGAATTTCCTCATTACTGTTGGAACCGCAACAAAGGCTACCCCACTGCCGACCACCGCCGTGCCATCGAAAAAATCGGACCCACTCACTGGCACCGCCTGAGCTTCAAACTCACCGAACCACAACTGAAATTTGATTTCTGACGAAAATTGATTTAATATCAGTAAGCCAGTCATCCAGCGGGTCATCGATCGAAGTCGTGATGCAGCCGCAACACAAGACTGGTATTAATCATAAGCTGCCCCCGACACCAAAACCCAAACTGCCCGCTTTTACTATCTTTGCAAAAACAACAACCATGACCCGTCGTCAGCTTTTCCGGCAATTCACTCAGGCACTCAGCCAGCTTTATCCTGCTCCCGAGGCCGAATCGCTGGCTGGTCTTGCCCTCAGGCACGCTGCCCAAACCGATACCTTGCAATGGCATCTCGGCTACGATCAGGATCCCGGCGAGGCCGAACTGATACGTGCCAACCAAATCCTTCAACGACTGCTGCAACACGAGCCATTACAGTATATCACCGGTGAAACATGGTTTTGTGGATTGCGTTTTTCGGTCAACCCTTCGGTGCTTATCCCACGCCCCGAAACCGAGATGCTCACCGACCGTATTATCAGCGAAAACAAAAATACCCCCAATCTGGTGATTGCCGATATTGGCACCGGTTCAGGCTGCATCGCCATCAGCATGGCAAAACTGCTTCCCCAAAGCCGGGTACATGCCTTCGACCTGTCGGAGGCTGCCCTGAGCACCGCCCGTTCCAATGCCATCGCACAGGGTGTCGAAGTAAATTTTTATACTTTGGATATTCTTCGCGATTCACTCTCGAAGCACCTGTCCTCTGCCGGCATCATCGTCAGTAACCCGCCTTATGTTCTTGAGTCCGATAAACCTGCCATGCTGCCCAACGTACTCAGCTACGAACCCCATGAGGCACTCTTTGTCCCCGACAACAACCCATTGCTTTTCTACCACGCCATTGCCAGCCAGGCATTCCAAATCCTCCGCTCCGGTGGCCGCCTCTATTTCGAAATACACGAAACACAAGGCCAAAACTTAATCGAAATGCTACACCAAATGGGCTACACCAACATTCTCCTTTCTCCCGACTTCAACAACAAACACCGCTTCATCTCCGCCTCAAAATAGCCCTGCACCCGCTTTCCCAAACTTCCCGGCTTTGTAAAAGCTAATCCCTTAAAACTTTTACTTTTCTGCCACCCCCCGCTCGCGCGGATTTGCAATCCGTGCGCAAACAATTGACACACTTTTTTGAACATTATCGTCTTAGCGCTGAACATTCTTGCTTTAGCGCTGAATATTCTTGCTTTAGCGCTGAACATTCTTGCTTTAGCGTCGAACATTCTCGTTTTAGCGCTGAATATTCTTGCTTTAGCGTCGAATATTCTTGCTTTAGCACTGAACATTCTTGCTTTAGCGCTGAACATTTTCGCTTTAGCGCTGAACATTCTTGCTTTAGAATTTACCACCACCGTCATGGCGTTCGTTTTTTTTGAACCAGCCATCAAAAAGACTATATTTGTACAAGCAACAAAACCCCTGACAAAATGAAAAGACACCATTTCATCCCAGTTATTCTCCTCATCGCTTTCCTCAGTGCCCTCACCGCCTGCGAAACCGAAAGCCAGCAGGACGTTAATCAAGACCGCATTTATGTGTACTACGAGCTATACTACAATGCCGATCAGGACATAACCTACGCCAAAGCCTCCTTCCGGTTTGGCAGCATCACCGGCACCATACTTCAGCTCTCAGGCCACAGCTACGTGAAATTCAACGATGCCTACCTTACCTACAAGCCGGTGCTGGCTTACTACGAAGCCACTTTTCCCGGCCTTGTCACCGAAGGCGACTTCCGCTATATCGACCTCGACAGCACCATCTTCGTCAACCACGCCACGCTCCACCCGGTCGATCTGGCCGAAACACTCGACACCATCCACAAAGGCCATGTATACGAACTGCCTTTCGATGGCGATTCAATCCGTGCCGACGAAACCGTCACAGCCTTCATCAACTCCACGCTTGGCACCGATCTCCAGACCTTCTCCCAATCGAACCTGCTTACCGTTAGCGTACTCATGCCCGCCGACCGCACACTGGAAATCACCCCGGGCATAAACACCATCTATGTACGCCGCAACTACCTGAACCCGGTAGCGCAAGCCAGTTCTGCCGGTGCCGAAATTCATTCCATCTATCAGTCGCACGCCCGTCAGATATACGTAAAATCCGAGTAAGCCCATTTTTGCCAAAAGATGTTAACACCTGCCAAAAATCACGGCAGAAAAAACTATTTTTAAGCCGCATTTAAAAACAGGTGATTCCCAATGGCGCAAACCGACGAAACCCCGTTGATGAAGCAGTACTACAGCATCAAGGCCAAACACCCCGATGCCATTCTGCTCTTTAGAGTCGGCGATTTCTACGAAACTTTCGAAGAAGATGCCCGGCGCGCTTCGTCAATCCTTGGTATCACACTCACCAAACGAGCCAATGGGGCCGCTTCTTATGTCGATTTGGCAGGCTTTCCCTACCACGCCCTCGACACCTACCTGCCCAAACTCGTAAGAGCCGGCATGCGTGTGGCCATCTGCGAGCAACTCGAAGACCCCAAACAGACAAAAACCATTGTCCGTCGTGGTATCACCGAACTCGTTACACCCGGTGTGGCCCTCAACGATCAGATACTCGAAAACAAGGAAAATAACTTCCTTGCCAGCGTCTATATCGATAAAAAGAATATCGGTGTCGCTTTTCTCGACATATCAACCGGCGAATTTCTTCTCTCGCAGGGCGAACCCGAATATATTGACAAGCTGCTTCAAAGTTTCCGACCCAAGGAAGTCCTTTACGAAAGGCAATACAAAGAACAATTCCTTCAGCACTTCGGGACACGACACACCATTTTCCCCCTCGACGACTGGGTTTTCACCGAGGAAAATGCCAACGAACGCCTGCTTAACCATTTCAGGGTAAAAAACCTGAAAGGCTTTGGCGTTCACGAAATGATCCACGGGGTAGTGGCTGCCGGAGCCATTCTCAACTATCTCCTTATCACCGAGCACCGTAATATTGGCCACATTAATGGCTTGTCGCGCATCGACCGTGACCAGTACGTATGGCTCGATAAGTTCACCGTTCGCAATCTCGAATTGCTGAATAGCATGAGCGAAGGCGGCAAGTCGCTCCTCGACATTCTCGATCGTACTACCAGTCCCATGGGAGGCCGTCTGCTGCGACGCTGGATAAGCCTTCCGCTGGTAAATCGCGCCAAAATCAATGACCGCCTCGATGTGGTGGAATTTCTGCTGCTCAACAAGCCGGTTGCCGAAGAGCTTAAAGCGGGCATTTCGAATGTGGGCGATCTCGAACGACTCATCTCCAAAGTGGCAGCCATACGGGTGAATCCCCGCGAGATGGTGCAGCTCAAGCACTCGCTTCATGCAGTAGCACGCGTAAAAGAAAGCGCTGCAATGGCCGGTAATGCCATTCTAACCCGGGTAGCCGACCAGTTAAACCCCTGTGCCGATATTTGCCGCCGCCTCGAAGCCGAACTCATCGAAGACGCTCCCAACCTTATAGCCAAAGGCAACGTTATTGCGCCCGGCGTTTCCGCTGAGCTCGACGAACTTCGTCACATCACCGGTTCCGGAAAAGAATACCTCATCGAAATGCAACAGCGTGAAATCGAAAACACGGGTATCTCTTCGCTACGCATCGGTTTCAACAATGTGTTCGGTTATTACTTCGAAGTGCGCAACACGCACAAAGACAAAGTTCCCGAAACATGGATCCGCAAGCAGACGCTCGTCAGTGCCGAACGATACATCACCGAAGAACTTAAAGAATACGAAAGTAAAATTTTAGGTGCCGAAGAAAAAATTTCCGCAATCGAGCAACGCCTTTTCAACGACCTTGTACTGAGCATGGGCGATTATATCAGCACCATTCAGCTCAATGCCAATCATATAGCGTTAATCGACTGTCTGTTGTCGTTTGCTCAGGTTGCCGGACAAAACAACTACATCAAACCCGGAATCGACGAATCTCGCATCATCGACATTCGTGATGGCCGCCATCCCGTCATCGAAAAACAACTTGCTCCGGGGGATGCCTACATCACCAACGATGTCTATCTCGACCCCGATGAGCAGCAAATTATGATGATTACCGGCCCCAATATGTCGGGAAAATCTGCATTACTCAGGCAATCGGCTCTGATTTGCCTTATGGCACAAATGGGCAGCTTCGTGCCCGCAGCTTCGGCTAATCTAGGCATTGTCGATAAAATATTTACACGCGTAGGTGCATCCGACAATATTTCGATGGGAGAATCAACCTTTATGGTCGAAATGAACGAAGCAGCAAGCATCCTCAACAACCTGTCGGACCGCAGTCTCGTACTCCTCGACGAAATAGGGCGCGGCACCAGCACTTACGATGGGGTGAGCATTGCCTGGGCTATTGCCGAATACCTGCACGAAAACCCTAAAGCCCGCGCCAAAACACTGTTTGCTACCCACTACCATGAGCTCAATGAGATGGAAAAAACCTTTCGTCGCATCAAAAACTTTAACGTTTCGGTAAAAGAAACCGGCGACAAGGTAATCTTTATGCGTAAACTAAAACCCGGGGGCAGCAACCACAGCTTTGGTATTCATGTGGCTGAAATGGCGGGAATGCCACCATCGGTTATCGACAGGGCAAGGCAGATATTATCACAACTTGAAGGCAGCCGTGATCAAAACCAGTTGAGCAAACCCACCGAAAAAATCGCAAAAACACGCGAAGGCTATCAGCTTAGCTTCTTCCAACTCGAAGACCCAGTGCTCAAACAAATCCGCGACGAAATTAAAAACCTCGAGATCAACGCCCTCACACCCCTCGAAGCCCTCAACAAACTCAACGAGATTAAAAAACTGAGTGGGTTATAGATTTTATTGGCGTATTACCAATTCTTTTATTTCAAGAACTCCAGCATCTCCTTCACTACCAGTTCGGGTTGCTCGGCATGCATCCAGTGGCCTGCTTCGGCAATATCGCGAACGCTCACATTTCCAAAGATAAAACGAATGAGCTTTTCGTCGCTGTGGGGCAGATAATCGGATTTTGTTCCCCTCAGAAATAATGTAGGGACATTAATCTTATGATCAATAAAATCATCCGGATTAAGCCCGCTGCCAATTTCGGGCAGGTTATTCATCAGGGCTTCAAGGTTTATACGCCACTGCAATTTGCCATGTTGCTTTTCCACATTTTTCAGCATAAACTGCACCAGACGCCGGCTTTCGATTCCCCGGCTCAGAATCGCTTCGGCTTCCAGCAGGTTTGTGGCCTGCTCAATGCCCGAATTTATCAGAAAACTCATCAGGTTTAAATGAAACAACGAATGTTCCGACACATCGGTAAGTTGGTGATAGCTGCGCGGGGAAATGTCGAGTACAATCAGTTTTTCGAGCCTTTCGGGAAATCGCGAAGCAAAAAACATAGCGGTTTTACCTCCCATCGAATGACCTGCCAGCGAAAAGCTTTCGATATGCTCCTTATTGGCATATTCCAGCAAATCGTCCGTCATTGCCCTGTAACTATGATCGTAGTGATGCGCCGACTTTCCGTGATTGCGCTGGTCGGGCAGATGCACTGTAAATTCCGACGACAATGCCGAGGCAATACTCAACCAGTTATCGCCACTACCATATAAACCATGCAGTACAATCAGGTGCCGCGATGCATTGCCCTTTTTTCTGGCATATAGCTCCATGTTGCTATTTTAAGTCTTCGTAGCTGATCATCAACTTACGGCGCTGTTCAAATTTCGGTGTTTCGCTCTTGTCGTACAGTGGTTTTTCCCATCCGCCATAGGTGGGATTGGGGATAATTACATAGCGTGTTCCAAACAGTGATGCATTGGCATCGACAGCTCCTTTGGCATAGTCGGTTTTTCTATCGTCGAAATCGTTGCTGAAATCTGCCAGGTTATCGCCAATAAAAAGAACTACCGAGTAATTCTGCATAATTGAATCGCGGCGCATTTTTTTGTCGCTGGTGGTGGTTTTCAGATAAAAACGTTCGGCAGGAATTTCGGGAAAACCCAGAGCTTTCATATTGTTGAGCGTCCATTGCAGTTCACTGTCAAGGCGGTTTGAAACATAAAATACTTCCACGTTGTTTTCGAGTGCAAACCTGATAAAATCAACGGCACCGGGCAACGCCACTGCCTTCTCCATCTTACTCCATTCCTCCCACAATTCAGGGCTGAATTCGTTGTGATTTATGCTCATTTCGGCCATAAACGGACTGTTATCAAGCAATGTTTCGTCGATATCGAGAATAACCGCTTTTTTCAGCGGCGACTTGTCGGCTTTTACATTGGCAACAAGCGCTGTTTTGGCCAGATTGAATGCCTGATAGGAACAAGCCTGCATTTCGCCCGATAGTTGATACCACAACACCGCCTGATGCAAATAATCGCCGGCATGATTTTCGACCACGGGTTTTTCGCTTTCAGTTTTGGGCTTTTCGCAGCACGATTGCAACAAAATACTTCCACTAACCAGAGTGGCAACAGCTAATAAATGAACGAGTTTCATAGTAATATAAATTTAATGAGACAAATTCGGTTTTTACATGGCAGCCAGCAACAGGTCGATATCGCGTGAGAACATGCCCAGTTTTTTGCCTATCGACTCGTTGGTGAGGATTCCGCTGAAAACATACACCCCGTTGCGCATACCCGGATACGACTTCAGAAAGCGGTTGATTGATCCGGAAGTGTGGAATTCCAGTAACTTCGGGGCCATCAGGTTGCTCAGGGCATACGATGCTGTGCGGGCTACCCTCGAGGGGATATTGGGCACGCAATAATGAATAACGCCATGCTTTTTGAACACGGGGTTTTTGTGGTTGGTTAGCTTACTCGATTCGAAACAACCACCCTGATCGATACTGATATCTATGATTATGGAGTTTTTTTTCATTTTCATTACCATTTCTTCGGTAACAAGCATCATGTTGGTGTCGTTGGTAATGCGCATGGCACCAATTACCACGTCGGCATTTTTCAGTGCATTTTCGAGTACCGATGGTTGGATGGTGCTGGTGAAAACCTGCATGCCGAGTTGTTGCTGCATTCGGTCGAGGCGATACACCGAATGGTCGAACACGGTGACGTGAGCCCCCAGGCCCATGGCAGTTATCGCGGCAAATGTTCCGGCTGTTCCGGCACCCAGAATCACTACTTCCGATGGAAGAACACCTGTGATGCCCCCCAGCATCTCGCCTTTGCCTTTATGCACATTGCTCAGATATTCCGATGCAATCAGTATCGACGAACGCCCTGCAATTTCGCTCATCGAACGAACAATCGGGTATCGGGCATACCGGTCCTGAATATTCTCGAAAGCTATTGCAGTCATTTTTTTCTGCATCAGCGTATGGAAGTAATCGTCGGGTTGCGAGGCAGCGTGCAGCGATGTAATCAGCATCTGGTTGCCACGAAGCATCTCACATTCCTCCACTGTCAGCGGGGCTACTTTCATCACGATGTCACAATTGAAAATCAGTGAGCTATCGTGAGTAATCATAGCTCCGTGGTTCGCATACGACACATCCGTAAAATTTGCATTACGGCCTGCATCTGTCCCAATTATTATCTCAAACCCATTGTTAACCAACTGCTCAACAGCCAGCGGCGCAAGAGGAATTCTTCCTTCCATACCCGACTCGTCAGCCGGAATGCCAATAGTGAACTTCTTGTCGATGGTGCTTACTTCCAGCATTTCTTCCTGTGGCATCAGCGAGTAATTGCTCAGCAAATGATGGGGACGGTCGTGAGTTGACATACCTGATTGTTTTTCTAATCTGATAAAAATACGATTTTTTTTGTTCAACCCGAAAACAAAATTACCGACTTATTGACCACCGGGGGTTTATTTGTTTCGTTTTTTATTTCCACGGTACGGCACATTTACCTCCTCCTGATTTTCGGACACAAGCTCCATGTCGATTTGTTTCTTCGAGATATTTACTTTAACCACCTCCACCTTTACCTTATCGCCGAGCACAAACTTACGCTGTGTTGTTTTGCCGATAATGCAGTAGTTGTCTTCATCAAAATAGTAGAAGTCGTCGAGCAGGGTTTTTATATGCACCAGTCCTTCGCACTTATTTTCGACCAGCTCCACAAAAAATCCCCAATCGGTTACACCCGAAATAACCCCTTCGAAAACCTGTCCGATTTTGTCGCTCAGAAATTCTGCCTGCTTATATTTTACCGAAGCCCTTTCGGCCTGCGCTGCACGCTGTTCCATGTCGCTGCTGTGTTTGCACTGCCATTCGTAATTAACACTGTCGGTTTCGCGGTTTTTTGTAAGATATTTTTCGAGTAACCGGTGAACCATCATATCGGGGTAGCGGCGTATTGGCGAAGTAAAATGAGTGTAAAATTCAAATGCAAGGCCATAGTGACCAATGTTTTCGGTGGTATATTCTGCCTTGGCCATTGCCCTGATTGC
>JAGOEF010000342.1 GCA_017997855.1 Bacteroidales bacterium | reverse complement strand
CCTACCGAATCCGCTTCTGGGTTTGCAATTCTTCAAAATCGCGTTACGCCGTTGATGCTGTGGGGGCTATGCTGTCGACAGAAAAAATTCGTCAGAACGATAACAATGTGCTCGATTATACTCCCACAATTAAAAATACCCGTGGTAATTTCCTGATTAATCAAACTTTCTGGGTAGCCATCGAAGGGGTGTACGAAGCCAAAGGTGGTGAGAAATACCTTACGCTCGGCAATTTCAATTACAATTACAGCACTCTGTACACCTTACAAAATGTAGACTCAAAATTTAACTATGCCTACTATTATATTGATGACGTAAGTGTGATAGAAGTAAGCCCGACATTTCAAACCAGTAATGGTTCAAATGAAACTGATACACTCAGGCAAAACAACAAATCAGCCAACGATTTGGGTTACCGGGGCGAATTTTAGTTTAATAGTAAAAATCTAGGATACATTGCGCCACATAGGCAGCCTGCTCATCACTCATATTGGGGTAAATTGGCAAACTCAGCAGCCGTGACTGATTTTTAAAGGAAACAGGGAACTCGTCGGGCTGATGCTTTAATCCGGCGTAGCATGGTGTGAACGGGAGTGCTTTTTCGTAATGCAAACCGGTTTGCACACCACATTTTAACAGATAATCTTTCAGTTCGTCGCGGCGTTTGGCAGCAATTACATACAGGTGAAAAATATGATAATTTCCGGGTGCTGTAATCGGGAGTTCAATCTCCCGACATGATTCCAACAAATTTTCATACAATCTGGCAATGCGGTTTCGCTCAGCATTCCAGGCATCAATATACCTGAGTTTTACATTCAGAACAGCAGCCTGAATGGCATCAAGGCGCGAGTTGCTCCCTTCGATGCTGTGTTTGAGGTGACCTGCCGACCCATGATTGCAATACATTCGGATGCGTAACGCCAGATTGTCGTCGTTGGTTACAATGCAGCCACCATCGCCCAGGGCTCCAAGATTTTTCCCGGGATAAAAACTATAGCATCCTGCGAGGCCAAAGCTGCCTGTGTATTTTCCGTTGCAGCTTGCAAAATGCGATTGGGCACAATCTTCGATTACCGGAATATTGTGTTTTTTCCCCAGAGCAACAATGTTTTCCATATCGGCAGCCTGTCCGTAGAGGTGAACGGGCAAAATAGCTTTTGTACGTGAGGTAATCCGGGCTTCGATGGCTTCCGTGTCGATGGTGTAAAAACGGTTGTGATCAACAAAAACCGGTGTGGCACCGCACAGGCTGATGGCCTCAGACCCGGCAATAAAAGTATTGGCCGGTATGATCACTTCATTGCCGGCACCTACCCCTGCCATTTTCAAGCAAACCACCAGTGCGTCGGTACCATTACCAACACCGATACAATGTTTCACACCCAGTTTGGCTGCAAAAGCAGTCTCAAATTCACTCACCTGGCGGCTGAGTACAAAGCCACTGCTTTCGATAACTCCTGCAATGGCATTATCAATTTCGGCCCGTATTCCGGAATGCAGTCCGGTTAAATCGTTAAATGGAACATTCATTTTTCGGGTACTATACTATTTCCCACTCAAATCCCTCCTTGCTATCGCGTACCTGTATTCCCGATTTAGTGAGTTCATCACGAATTTTATCAGACAAGGCAAAGTTTTTATCCTTTTTTGCTTCGAGGCGGATATTCAAAATCATATCAACCACATTCTTCAGCAGGGCATCATGACTTTCTTGCTGAGGCATCAGTCCCAAAATATCAACCACAAAACTGTGGTACACCGACTTCAGTTTTTCGAGGTCCTTGGCAGTAATGGTTTCGGAACCCGCAACCAGATTGTTGATGTTTTTCAGGCTATCGAACAGGTGGGCAATAGCCATCGGGCTGTTCAAATCGTCGTTTAAGGCGTCGAAGAGTTTCTTTTCGAACTCATCGGGGTTGTAGCCCGGAGTTGCTGATACTTTAATATTTCCAAGCAGGCTGAGACCTTTCATCAAACGTGCCAGTCCCTTCTCGGCTGCCTGTAATGCCTCGTTCGAAAAATCGAGGGTACCGCGGTAATGAGCCATCAGAATAAAAAACCTGACGGTCATTGGGCTATAGGCTTGCTCCAGCAAAGGGTGATTTCCGCTGAAAACTTCGTTGAGCGTAATGAAATTTCCCAGCGACTTACCCATTTTCTGACCATTGATGGTAATCATGTTATTGTGCATCCAGTACCTTACGGTTTCCTTACCCAGGGCAGCGGTGCTTTGTGCAATTTCGCACTCGTGGTGTGGGAACATCAGGTCCATGCCACCCCCGTGAATATCGAATTCTTCACCAAGATACTTCATTCCCATGGCTGAACATTCCATGTGCCAGCCCGGAAAACCATCGCTCCATGGCGAAGGCCACCGCATTATGTGCTCTGCAGATGCTTTTTTCCACAAGGCAAAATCGAAGGAATTACGTTTTTCGCTTTGTCCGTCGAGTTCGCGGGTTGTGCTGTACAACTCTTCGAGAACCCTGCCCGACAGTTTTCCGTAACGGAATTCCCGGTTATATTTTTCAACATCAAAATACACCGATCCATTCGAAATATACGCGAAACCCTTATCGAGAATTGTCTGTGTAAGTGCTATCTGTTCGATGATGTGCCCCGATGCACGGGGTTCGATACTCGGCCTGAGTACATTGAGGGCATCCATGTTATTATGGTACCTGTCGGTAAAATACTGAACCACTTCCATGGGTTCGAGGGCTTCGAGGCGTGCCTTCTTGGCAATTTTATCCTCCCCTTCGTCGGCATCGTTTTC
>JAGOEF010000341.1 GCA_017997855.1 Bacteroidales bacterium | reverse complement strand
ACCCAGTGTTTCGATGCCGAGCGACAACGGGGTAACATCGAGCAGAAGCACGTCTTTTACTTCGCCTGTAAGCACGCCTCCCTGAATAGCGGCGCCTACTGCCACCACTTCGTCGGGGTTAACGCCTTTTGATGGAACTTTACCGAAGAAGTCTTCTACTTTCTTTTGAATTGCAGGAATACGTGTTGAGCCTCCTACAAGAATTACTTCATCAATATCGGAGGTGGTGTAGCCGGCATCGCGGAGTGCCTTGCGGCATGGTTCGATAGTAGCATTGATAAGCGCATCGGCAAGTTGTTCAAATTTGGCCCGTGTGAGTGTTTTTACCAGATGCTTTGGAATGCCGTCAACTGGCATAATGTATGGGAGATTGATTTCGGTTGACACCGAGCTCGATAATTCTATTTTGGCTTTTTCGGCAGCTTCTTTCAGGCGTTGCATAGCCATCGGATCTTTGGTAAGGTCTACACCTTCATCTTTTTTAAATTCAGCTGCGAGCCAATCGATGATAACGTGGTCGAAATCGTCGCCCCCGAGGTGGGTGTCGCCGTTGGTCGATTTTACTTCGAAAACGCCGTCGCCCAGTTCAAGTATCGAAATATCGAAAGTTCCGCCACCGAGGTCAAAAACGGCAACCTTCATGTCCTGGTTCTTTTTGTCGAGACCGTAAGCCAGCGCTGCAGCGGTAGGTTCGTTGATGATACGGGCAACCCTGAGACCGGCAATTTCGCCGGCTTCTTTGGTAGCCTGACGCTGCGAATCGTTGAAATATGCAGGTACGGTAATAACGGCTTCGGTAATTTCTTGTCCCAGAAAGTCTTCGGCAGTTTTCTTCATTTTTTGTAATATCATTGCCGAAATTTCCTGGGGCGAAAATTTGCGGTCATCGATAACCACCCTGGGTGTGTCGTTTTCACCTGCAATAACTTTATAGGGAACCCGCGAAATTTCTTTCGAAAGGTTACTGAAGCGCTCGCCCATATATCGTTTTATTGAATATATGGTTTTTTTCGAGTTGGTTATTGCCTGACGTTTTGCCGGGTCACCAACCTTACGTTCTCCGTTTTCGACAAATGCTACAATCGAAGGGGTTGTGCGTTTTCCTTCGCTGTTGGCGATAACAACCGGTTCGTTTCCTTCCATAACCGAAACGCACGAGTTGGTGGTTCCCAGGTCTATTCCTATAATCTTTCCCATTGTAATGTTTTTTTTATGTAATGAAATTTGTTTTTTCCATTGTTGGCAATTGATGTGCCATTCGCCTTTTACTCTATTTTATATGTAAATCTGTCAATGAGAACTTAATAATTGTCAGAAATGGGTGTTGGTTACTGACTTTATGTCAGATATTTTGTGATAGTTTTATTGGAATGGCGGAATCAGGCAGCCATTTCGCTTCTAATCGCGCTTAGCCGGCGCAACAGTTTTAGCCATGTTCCCACTTCCACATCGATACCCCATGAGCCGGGGATAACTTTTTCGAGCCGGATCAGGGTAAGAAAAGCCTTGCGAATGAATGGCAGTCCGGCAGCATTGAGCAAATCAGGCCTGCAAATGGTTCGGTTCATTTCACGCACCCAGGCACTGTAGCAACCCGATGCTTCCATGTCGAAGCTTGTATCTTTCAAATAGCCTAGCATATCCTGATAATCTTCTACCAGACCGGCCTCAAACAAGGTTTTAATAAAATCGTTAAAGCGGTTGGTGTATTGAAATTTCCTGTCGGGATAATAAATTATATAATCGTCTTCATCGATATCGGTAAAAAACGGAATAAAGCTCAGCACTTCGTCAAATTTCCTGAGGTCTCCTGTGTATTTTCCCGAATCTGTAAAGAGATTGTTCATGCTGCTTTTACTGCTTTGGGAATTAAACAGCGCAGCAGGAAAAATGTTCAACATTTTTCTGCCTCTATTCGGCAAAATAGTTGGTAAACCCTTTCGAATAAGCCACTTTGTGAGAGTTATCGCTGCCAAGGTAAATAAAATATACTTCGATGCCGGTTAATTTGTCGGCAAGTGCCATTGATTTTTCGAAGCCCATAACCATGAAAGCCGTGGCATAGGCATCGGCCAGGGCACAGTTGTCGGCTATCACCGTGGCACTCAACATATCGGTAGTGGCCGGATATCCAGTCTTGGGGTTCAGACTGTGACCGAGTTGACTCCCGTTCATTTCAACAAATTTACGGTAGTTTCCCGATGTCGAAACCGCTTTCCCGTTAAGGTTAATCACCGTTTGGGTTACTCTGTTGCTGTAATCGGAGCCTTGTATGGGCTCATCAATACCTATCCGCCACATTTCACCGTTTTTCTTGGCGCCTCCGGCAACAATTTCTCCGCCTATTTCGATAAGGTAATTGCGGATTCCTTTCTTTTCGAAGAATTCAGCCATGCAGTCGACCGATAAACCCTGGGCGATGCCGTTGGTAATAATCGTCACATTGGGGTCCGTTTTTGTGACTTTATTTCCGTTTATAACAATTTTATCCATCCCCATGTTGCTCATAGCTTCGGGTAGTTTGGTGGTGTCGGGTGCACTGACTTTTTCCCAGCCAAAACCCCAGAGATTGGCAACCGGTGCAATGGTAATGTCGAACATCCCGCCGGTTTTGTTCCAAACCTCACGCGACAAGTTTATCATGCGTATCAGCATCGTGTCGGCAACAAAACCAGAATCGTTATTGTTGAATTTTGAAACTACAGACTGGGGGTTGTAATTCGAGAGCGAGGCGCTGAATGCTACCAGAATGCTGTCGATTTCGGTATGTATATCGGTATTGTAC
>JAGOEF010000340.1 GCA_017997855.1 Bacteroidales bacterium | reverse complement strand
CAATTTCGCTGTCGTTGCCAACAAGTCCACTACGGGCACTTTCAATAAAAAACTGCACATTTTTCAGATCTTCGGGAGTATGTAACTTTGCAAGAATTTTACCGACCATATTTTCGGTATTGTCAAGCTCAAATATTCGCACAAACTCATCCGACTTTATAAATTCCTTTTCATCGAAAAAGTACGTCCAGAAAGCCAGTTTCGACATAGTCATGGCGTTTTCGTGGTATTTCTGTGAGATCAGAATGTCGCGTTCCCTTTCCTTTTCGATGGTATGATCGGTAACCTGAAGAAGAATACGATTGTTTTCGGGATGATGGATATTAACGAGCAGAGGAGTAAAACGATAACGCAGGTACAGACGCCGGCTCGACTCCACGCGCAATCCGTAGTTTAAAAATTCTTCGGTTTTAATCCATCCCGAATAGTCAACATCCTCAAAATTCAGCAGACGGTTCATCACCTCCTCGTCGAAAAAATTCAGCTTGAACACGTTAAAACCTGTCAGATTCGATTTTTTTGACACGCCAAAAATATGAAATGCAGCGTCATTGGCATTGAGGATATCGCCATTTTGACTAAACAGACAAATTCCGATGGGAGATTTAACAAAAATATTCCGGAACAATGCTTCACTCTCGGTAAGTGCCAGCTCGTTTTCTTTAATGGAACTTATGTCGATACAACTTCCAATGATTCGTTTGGGTTGCTTGTTTTCGTTGTAATTAGCAATTTTTCCCTGTGCTTCGAGCCATAAATATTTGTTATGAGCCGACTTGATACGGAGTTGCACCCGGAATTCATCGATTTTTGATGAAAGCAGCAAACCCTGTACCTCAGCCACCAATGGTAAATCAGCCGGGTGACAAAAATTCTGCAATTGTTGCAGTGTCTTTGGCAAATCATTTCGCCGGTAACCCAGAATACTGGTAATACTTTCAGAAAAATATGATAATTGAGTGTCATCGTTCCATTCCCACACAAACGATCGGGAATTGTTTAATGCAAAACTGTAGCGTTCTTCGCTTTTACGGATAAGGTAGCGCTGCTCGGCCGTTTTGCCAAGGTCGGTAACAATAATAACGAACTCTCCGCTTCCGGTGGGATAGGCAGTGGTAAACACCCATTTATCACGCCAGGGATCATAGTTTTCGCGCACAACCGGTTGTCCCGAATTAGCCGAGGCAAGGCACTCCATAAACCATTTGGTTTCGAGTTCCTGAACATGTTGTCCCATTTTCTTACCAACCAGTTCGACATTTCCCGCAATTGTCAGGTATTCCCTGTTCACCGACTTAATCAGAAAATCGATACATACGCCTTCATCATTCCTTATTTTATCACAAATCATTACACCCAGCGGCATCATTTCGATGAGCTGATGATAGTTCTGGCGGGTTACCACCAAATCGTTCCGAAGCGATATTTCCTCTTCAATATTATTGATCAGCGCCAACACCCTCTCGTTATCGATTTTCACAAGGGTAGAACGATACATTTGACCACCAAGCGAGTATACATACGACTCCTTATTCCCTAAAAGGAAAACCGAGGCCATTTTTGACGCGGTGGTTGACGCAATATCAGGAGGCAGCAAATCACCGATTTTTCTTCCGACAATTTGTTCGGGCGGAACGTAAAGCATACTGCTATTTGAACTGTAACACTCCAGAAATATGCCCTTCCGGTCGATGACAAAGCTGATATCAGCATTGGCAAGCAGCAGGGCTGCAATATTTACGCCTTTGCCGGCTTCATTTTTTGAAGAAGTATCATAGCTTAGGAAACTGCTTCTTTTTGGAGACTTGGTGCCCATAGAAATGCCGGTTTAATTGCTGATAAAATTAACGAAATTTATTTTAAACCACAATGGAGATACTTACACTTTTTTATTCATACAATTGTTCATTGCATCCGTGTAATGTTTAAATTGAAAAGAAAAACCCGTTTTTGATAGGTTGGTTGTTTCAACAGGCCTTCCTCCAAGTATCAGGGCGCTTTTCTTTCCCAATACAAACCGGATGATTCCGGAAGATATTTCAGGTAACCAGAAATGGCGATAGATGGTTGAAGCCAGTGTACGGATAAAAACGCCCATTTCGGGTTGATTGTCGGAAGCCAGATTAAAAGTACCGGCTACTCTAGGGTTCCCAATTGCGAACTCCACAAACCTGCAAACATCAGATTGGTGAACCCAGCAGAATATTTGTTTTCCCGAAGAAGGCACAATCATGAGTCGCCAGCGGACCAGACGGGTAAAAACAGCCATTATTCCGGCCTTCGGCATCAGTATATTTGCCAGCCGCATAATTACGACACGGCAACCCGCCTCCCGGAATCTTTCTGCCTGAGCCTCCCACTCCACACAGACTTTCGATAAAAAACCGGTTCCCGGTGCATCGCCCTCAGTTGCCGGTGGTAAGCCCGGAAAATCATCGTAAAAACCAATTGCCGATGCCGAAATAAATACCTCAGGAAAATATCCGGCATTCCTGAATGCGTCGAAAAGCAAGGAGGCCGTTTGAACTCGTGACAGCAGAATTTTCTTACGTCCCCTTTTGTTCCATCGGGTTGTAGCAATGCTTGCACCGGCCAGATGAACCACTGCATCGATATCACCGGGAAACACCTGAGAGCCCGATGCCATATCGTCCCAGGTAATTGCTCCTGGAAAATCCGTAATTGACCTGCGACTTAAGGGCACAATGCTGTGACCCTTAGCGGTAAGTCTTTCAGCCAAGTTCGAAGCAACATTTCCACCAATGCCTGTAATCAGTATTTTCAAGCAAAAATT
>JAGOEF010000339.1 GCA_017997855.1 Bacteroidales bacterium | reverse complement strand
GATGAAATTGGAGTAATTGCATAATCAAAACTTTCGGCAGCATGATAACCCCATACGATAACAGTAATATCCTCTGGCAATTTTTTAACTGAATTTGGGTAACTGCCAACAATATCTCCCCACATAAGAAGCTTTTTGTTGTATCTTTTTAATAGCCCATTCAGTTTGTTAATATGATAAATATACACGCCATCAATCCCCATGCTGTCAACCATACTTTTCGATTTTCCCTCTCCCAATCCAAAGGTTTCGTCACAATTTATATTAAAATACGCACTATTAAATACCGGAACAATTTCTTCATAAACATCGCTCAAAAACTCATATGTTTCGGGTACTGCAGGAGAAATAATATGCGAATTTTCTGCTAAGTGTTGATATTCGGGAAGTTTCAAGGTTTTTTCCATGTGTCCGAATGACTGATAACCTCCAATCAACTGAACGTGATATTTACTTGCATACGCTGTAAGTTCCTCAATCTGCTCTTTTGTGATACCGTCGTTCGGCGCAATTCCGGGATGCTTATCAAGTTTAAAGACATGTTCGATATATAAATAAAAATAATTCAACTTATACGAGGCCATTTGCCTTATTTGCTCTTTCAGTAGTTCCATTGAGGGTATTGGACCACGGCTAATATCATCCTGCCAGGCACGAACCGCAAAATCGGGATAGTCATAAATTGTTAAACAAGGAATGCTTTCACCGGTTCGGTTAGCTGCAATGAGTTGTTGTAAAGTTTGGATACCATAAAAGATTCCGGCGTCTGTTATTGCAATAATTTTAATTCTATTTTCTGAAATATCCAGAACATATCCCTCTGCTCCGGTTCGGAATGCTGAATCTAATTGATTCCTGCTTAAAGCTGCAATCAATTCTTCATCATTTTTAAGTCTGATAAGTTCAATCGCACTCTTACCCGGCTTATCTACGATACTGAGCTGAAGCGACATTTCCTTACTAATAAAACTCGAAAGCTCTTCAGCATAAAATGAATCGGTATTTGTGCATGTAAAGGCAGTTTTATTGTAAATCCTGAAACAGGTGTTTTTGATATCAATCCGTTGGGGTGCAGGAATAAGTTTTACCTGTGCAGTCAGGCAAAATGCAAGTGAAGTAAAGACGATAACAAACAGAATACTTTTTTTCATTACAATTTGAAGTAAGTGTTGTCCGGTAAAGATAGAAAATATTCATATTGTTAATTTGGTCAACCGCATCCCGACCTTGTCTGCATCGAATCCCCTGTCATGCTGAGTAGTGGAGCGCAGCGGAACGTTAATCGAAGCATAGGCAGGGGTTACGGAGATATAACGGCTTCGGAGACACCCTTCGATTACCGCTTCGCTACTCAGGGTGACAACGCCCCTGTCATGCTGAGTAGTGGAGCGCAGCGGAACGTTAATCGAAGCATAGGCAGGGGTTACGGAGATATATCGGCTTCGGAGACACCCTTCGATACTTCGGCAGGCTCAGTATAAATTACCGCTTCGCTACTCAGGGTGACAAACTCGATTACCGCTTCGCTACTCAGGGTGACAACGCCCCTGTCATGCTGAGTACTGGAGCGTAGCCGAACAGTAATCGAAGCATAGACAGGGGTTACGGAGAACTGTCTTCGGAATCACCCTTCGATTTACTCAGGGTGACAAATCAAAGTATTACAAACGAGGACTAGTGTCATGGACGAGTGGTGGTTGCAAAAAACAATCCACTACTACCTTACAATTACCTCATCCACAAAAATCCAGGCTTTCCCTTCAGATCCGTGCCATTCGGGAAGTGCACCGATGTTTTTCAGTTTTATATTCAGGAAACGACATTTTTGTGTGGTGGAAAATTCAATTCGAAAAGGGGCAATCGACTTTCCCATCTTATTTTTTGCCTCTGCATTACCGTAAGTCGCAATTTCAGAATAGTCGTTGCCGTTGTTTGAGACCTGCACCGTGATGCTTTCGGGTGCAAATATCCAGCTTGCCTGGTTAATCAGGCAATTCAGCTGAATACTGCTTACGGAATCTATTGACCCCAGATCTATCGTGGCATCTATGTCCTCGCCATACCATCCCTGCCACAACGAAAAATAATTGTCGGTGCCACAAACCCTGTCTATCAGCGTGTGCGGGCCATTGGCCGAATATTTTGGAGAAGGGGATGAAACAAACGAAATGCTTTTACCTACCGCCTTGTGCACCTGAATACCGTTCTCAAAATACGCTGACATTCGTCCGTAATATTCCTGTGGTTTTATACTTGTTTCATGAAAAAGTACAGGGCCATAGATGCTTGCGGTATCACATAATTCCCTGAGGTATTGCCCGGCTTTTTCTTTTACGCGATATGAACTTTTTTCATCTTTTTCAAACAGCCAGTCATCGGTAAACGGAAGCGATTTTGCGACCTCGAGCCATGCATAACGTAAGGGCTGCATGGCCATTTGTATGCGATGATAATATACCTTGTTCCCATGGGAAGCCATAATGGCATCATCAAATAAGTCAAAATAGATATCAATATTTTCCGGTGACAGGAAACCCTGTGCATGTGCCGACATGGGTTCGTACAGGGTAAGCGCCTTGCCCGATGCTAAAAGGTTCTGTGTGGCAAGCTGAATATAGCGGTACACATATTTCCCTCCCGGACCATAATAGCCATTGCAGAAATCCTGCATCAGGCTGTCGGTATCAAGCGATGGATCCCATAACAGTTTTGCCAGTACATAACACCGCAGTTCGGTGAATTCACCGCTATTATGAGGCCAACCCTGTTCAAAAACCATGGAAACATGATTTTTTTCGAATAATTG
>JAGOEF010000338.1 GCA_017997855.1 Bacteroidales bacterium | reverse complement strand
AATTGCGGCAAGTTTGGGTATTGCCGAAGGTCAGCTTGAGTTATACGGTAAATATAAGGCAAAATTGCCGCTGAGCCTTATCGATGAGTCGAAAATGCTTAATTCGAGGTTAATTTTGGTAACTGCTATTACCCCAACCCCTGCCGGAGAAGGGAAAACGACAACATCCATCGGGTTGGCTCAGGCTATGAATCTTCTTGGTCATAAAACTACCGTTGTACTGCGTGAACCCTCTCTGGGCCCCGTTTTTGGAGTTAAAGGCGGTGCTGCAGGCGGAGGTTATTCTCAGGTAATCCCTATGGAAGACATCAATTTGCATTTTACCGGCGACTTATCGGCTGTTGAAAAAGCACATAACCTGCTGGCAGCTCTCATCGACAATCAATTGCAGAACCGCAGCCACGATTTTGACCTGGATGCACGAACCATCAGCTGGAAAAGAGTGATGGACATGAACGATCGCTCGTTGCGCGATGTAGTAATCGGACTTGGCGGAAAGGCTCAGGGAGTCCCCCGCGAAACCGGATTTAATATCACTGCTGCATCAGAGGTAATGGCAATCCTATGCCTGGCCGAAAGTCTGAAAGACCTGAAAGAACGGCTGGGGAATATATTTATTGGTTACACCTACGATAATAAGCCAATATTTGCCCGTGACCTCAAAGCGGAAGGCGCAATGGCAGCCTTGTTGAAGGATGCCATAAAGCCCAATCTGGTGCAGACTCTTGAAAACACCCCTGCAATTATTCATGGCGGACCTTTTGCCAATATAGCCCAGGGCACCAATTCGATTATTGCCACAAAAATGGGTTTATCGCTGAGCGATTTTGTTGTTACAGAAGCAGGTTTCGCATCAGACCTGGGTGCTGAAAAGTTCTTCGATATCAAATCGCAATATGGGGGTTTGAATCCCAATGCTGTTGTCATTGTTGCCACTGTTCGTGCGCTTAAATATCATGGTGGGAAATCGCTTTCTGACTTGTCGCAACCCGATACAATCGCGTTGAATATTGGGTTGGCAAATCTCGACAAGCATATCGAGAATATGCAGATGTTCAATTTTAAACCTATTGTAGCTATTAACCGCTTTGCAAGCGATAGTGATGATGAACTGCAAATGATACGCAAACATTGCGAGGAAAGTGGAATTAGGGTTGCAGTGAACGATGCATGGGAACAAGGAGGGAAGGGTGCGCTTGAATTGGCAGAAATTGTTGCCGGAGAAGCCCAATCGTGTCGTGTATGTTTCCGACCATTATATGAATTTTCGTGGCCGGTTGAAAAGAAAATTGAAACCATTGCTACAAAAATGTACGGTGCTGCAGGTGTTGAATATTCCATGAAAGCCCGTACTCAGCTTAAAACTATTATCAACCTCAAATTCGACAAACTTCCTGTTTGCATTGCAAAAACACAGAATTCGCTGTCGGATGACCCAAAACTGAAAAACCGCCCGCATGGTTTTATCGTCAATATCCGCGAAATAGAAATAGCGTCGGGGGCAGGATTTATTATTCCTATTGCCGGAGAAATAATGAGAATGCCCGGATTACCGAAAAACCCGTCTGCCGAATTAATCGACATCGACGACAATGGAAATATCAGCGGATTGTTTTAAAACAAAAAATCATTCTAATTTAAACGGCTAGGTGAGCTATGGTGTTCATCATAGTAACAGGTAAGTATGCTATCCATTTGCTCTTCGCCGTGGGCAATACGATTGATTTTATGCCACAGTTCGTCGTTAATAAGGCAGCGCAATGGTTGTATAACTTTCAGTATATCCCCGAAACTCGAAATAAGTTTTTTATCCCACACTTTATAATATTTCACTATATCGTCGGAATGCACCACTTTGCGCCGGGTCCCTTCGGGTTTTGCTCTCATGGGAAATGGCAGGTTCAGATAGCCGTAATCGTCGGTAAGTTCTTCGCCTGCCTGAATGTCGCGAATAGCAATCTCAAAATCATAGGCTGTGGTAAGACAGTTGGAATTGAAACTATGGTTAGTGTAACGAGCATTGTCCCAGCATAGTACGTAATTGCCATGATTGTTACGAAAAGTATATTTACTTAGTACATCTTTATACACTCCATCCATATTCATTACATCAAGAGGAGTAAACTCACGGTCGAGCTTATCCTGAACCCAGGTTATAGTGCCTTTGGGAATAAAGCGTGTCGCAACAATGCCGTAACCCACTTCGTTACTTATCCATTTAAGTTCACAATCGGGATGTATCATAGCATTTCGGAATTTCGATATTTATTCAGCTTTTATTAGTTGATAGTTCTGCAAAATTATAGAAGAAAAACTATTGCCTGTTCTCAATTATCCTATTATTTTTGTTAACAGAATTACTAGGTTATAAACCATCACACCACCAATTTGCATTAAAGTGGGCAGAGTAATAGATATTACAAATAATAGGTAAGTTTCTAAAAACCCGAAAATTATGACTACAGCCAGAATTGTGTACAAAGGATCGCTAAGAACAGAGAATACGCATCTTCAATCGGGCACAGTGGTTGAAACCGATGCACCGGTTGATAACAAAGGCAAAGGACAACGTTTTTCGCCTACCGACCTGGTGGCAACCGCATTGTGCGACTGCATGCTTACCATTATGGGAATTGCTGCGCAGGAGCAGGGCTTTTCCATTGACAATGCCACTGCCGAAGTGACGAAAATCATGACAGATAAGCCTCCCAGAAAAATTGCAAAAGTGATTATCAACCTCGATTTTACGATGTGTATTATAAACGATAAACAGCGTAAGGTATTGCAGGCAATACCCCGCTTGTGTCCTGTAT
>JAGOEF010000337.1 GCA_017997855.1 Bacteroidales bacterium | reverse complement strand
TCTTCAACGTAAAGTCTTTTATCGATATAATCGTTTATGTCGGGTTTTTCAGCTGTCAGCCACATCCGTAAAAATTCCCTGAAATAGGTTGCTGTACCCAGATTATGGTCAACTTTCTGAAATTTAATCCCCAATCCGGTGTTTTTAAGTGAATCAAACATTTCTTCGGTAATGAAGTCGTATTTTCGCATTTGCTGCAGTACGATGTTTCTTCGTAACAGGGTTTGATCCGGCCTTTTCATTGGATTGTATAAGGATGGATTCTTGGCCATGCCAACCAGCATAGCAGCCTGAGTTATCGAAAGAGAGTCAGGCGTCGTGCTGAAATAAACACGTGCAGCCGATTCAATACCCACCGCAAGATTGAGAAAATCGAAACGATTAAAATACATTGCAATTATTTCTTCTTTGGTATAACTGCGTTCAAGTTTTACTGCAATAACCCATTCCCGGAATTTCCGGTTGACCAAAGCCAGTTTGGAATTTTCCTCACGTGGAAACAACATTTTGGCAAGTTGCTGGGTAATTGTACTTCCCCCACCTTTGCTGCTGCCAGACAATAACCCTCCAAAGACACGCCCGATAGCCCTGATATCGATGCCAGAATGTTTGTAAAACCTTATATCTTCGGTTGCAATCAATGCATTAATTAAATGCGGCGATAAATCTTCATAATGTACCTGACTTCGGTTTTCTCTGAAATATGTACCCATTACCACCTGGTCAGATGAAATAATTTTGCTGGCAAGATTGTTTTTCGGATTCTCCAACTGATCGAAATCAGGCATAAAGCCAAAAGCCCCAAAACTGATTAATGTGAAATATACACCTATTATAAATAAGAGGATTATATAGCCGCCCCAAAAAAAACGTAAAAATTTCTTTTTAAATTCAGGGCTATATAAGTCGTTGTTAATTAGCTTGTTAAGTTTGACAGATTTCGTATTTTCGCTTGCCATTACCAATAAATTTTCGGCTAAATTACATAATAATTTTGAAGTTACTTTTTGAAATGATTTAATTTGCACTCCAATTTCGAAATAATAAGACTGCTGATGGAAGAAAATCTGGTTATCGTTGAGTCTCCGGCTAAAGCAAAAACAATCACTAAGTTTCTTGGTGAATCATATATTGTTAAATCAAGTTTTGGGCATATCAGGGATCTATCAAAGAAAAATCTGGGAATTGATATTGTTAATCAATACAAGCCCGATTATATTGTTTCCCCTGAAAAGAAAAAAGTAGTCGCTGAGTTGAAAAAGCTTGCATCCGAAGCCTCGGTTGTTTGGCTTGCCTCTGATGAGGACCGCGAAGGAGAGGCTATAGCATGGCATCTGGCGCAAGAACTAAAACTAAAACCTGAAAAAACCAGGCGAATTGTTTTTCACGAAATTACGAAGGAGGCGATTACCAATGCAGTTAAATCTCCAAGAGATATTAATAACAATCTGGTAAATGCACAACAAGCCAGAAGGGTTCTCGACCGGCTGGTCGGATTCGAACTTTCTCCTATTTTATGGAAGAAAATTAAATCATCGCTTTCTGCCGGCCGTGTTCAATCAGTTGCTGTAAAACTAATTGTTGAACGAGAACGCGAAATATCGGCTTTTGCTGATGAAAGCAAATACAGGGTATATGCACAGTTTACAGGTGGGGGTAAAAGTTTCAGGGCAGAGCTGAATACCCGGTTCAATACTCTCGGTGAAGCCACAGCTTTTCTAAACCATTGCAAAGACTCTGCGTTTACGGTAGATCAGGTGCAGGTAAAGCCGGGCAAAAAGTCGCCGGCTCCGCCGTTTACAACTTCCACTTTACAGCAGGAGGCAAGCCGAAAACTTAATTTTTCGGTAAGCCAGACCATGAAGCTTGCGCAAAGCTTGTATGAGAGTGGGAAAATCACTTATATGAGGACTGATTCCGTGAACCTCTCATCCATGGCATTATCGGCTGCCCGCAATGTAGTTAGCACAGAATTCGGCGAAGAATACTCAAAAACACGACAGTATCAAACCAAAACCAAGGGGGCTCAGGAAGCACACGAAGCTATCAGACCTACCTACATGCAAAATCGGCAGGTTGATGGCCCCAAGCCCGAACAGAAGCTTTATGAACTGATTTGGAAGCGTGCTGTTGCGTCTCAGATGGCCGATGCCAAAACCGAAAAATCGATTATTGACATATGTGTCAGCAATTCGAAATATCGCTTTATCGCCGAGGGAGAAGTTATTTTATTTGACGGTTTTCTGAAGTTGTATCTCGAATCGGTTGACGATGATAACAGCGAAGAAAAACAAACAATTCTTCCGAAATTGAGCACCGGCGAAGTAGTTAGTTACTCCGAAATTCAGGCTGTCGAAAAATATTCGGTACATCCTGCCCGGTATAACGAAGCAAGTCTGGTAAAAAAACTCGAAGAATTGGGAATTGGCAGACCATCGACTTATGCCCCGACTATATCGACCATTCAGCAACGCGAATATGTAATAAAGGAGGACAGAAAGGCATTGGAGCGAAATATTGGATATGCATTGCTAAAAGCTGGCAGTGTTGTACAGGGCACGCGGATAGAGAAATATGGTTCCGAACATGCGAAATTGTTCCCCACCTCAATCGGAATGCTGGTGACTGATTACCTTATGGAGCATTTTCCGCAAATTATGGATTATAATTTTACCGCAGATATCGAAAAACAATTTGACGAAATTGCTGAAGGGAATAAAGACTGGACCGTGATGATTGATGCGTTTTATAAGGATTTTCATTCAAAAGTTGAATCGACACTTTCGCAGAAAGAGACGCAACGCTACGAGCGTGCACTGGGTACGCA
>JAGOEF010000336.1 GCA_017997855.1 Bacteroidales bacterium | reverse complement strand
GCACTAAATACCGTGGTCAGTTCGAAGAAAGAATGAAAGCCATTCTGAACGAGCTCTCGAAAACCAACAATGTCATTCTTTTTATCGATGAAATCCATACCATTGTTGGTGCCGGTGGTGCTACCGGCTCGCTCGATGCCGCCAATATGCTGAAACCGTCGCTGGCACGTGGTGAACTGCAGTGCATCGGAGCCACTACCCTCGATGAATACCGTCAGTATATTGAGAAAGACGGAGCTCTGGAACGCCGTTTTCAGAAGGTAATGGTTGAACCTACCAGTGAAGACGAGACGCTGTCGATTCTGCAGAATATTAAAGAACGCTACGAAGACCATCACAACGTAATCTACACACAGGATGCCCTCGAGGCTTGTGTAAAATTAACTGTTCGCTACATTACCGACCGCAGTCTGCCCGACAAGGCGATCGACGCCCTGGACGAATCCGGCAGCCGTGTTCATATCAAGGCAATCAACGTGCCGGAGCAAATTATTAAACTCGAAGAAGAACTGGTTCAGATAAAATCCGAAAAACTGCAGGCAGTTAAAAACCAGAATTTCGAAAGGGCTGCTTCGTTTCGCGACAAGGAACGTGAAATCGAAAATAAGATTGAAATGGCCAAAAGGCGTTGGCACGAAGATATCAGCAAGAACCGCGAAACCGTTGATGAACAGCATGTTGCCGAGGTGGTTGCCATGATGACCGGTGTTCCGGTGCAGCGCATTGCCCAAAGCGAAGGATCGAAACTGCTCAACATGCACATTGAACTTCAGGACAGTGTAATTGGTCAGGATGATGCAGTGAAAAAGGTGGCTTTGGCCATTCAGCGAAACCGAGCCGGATTGAAAGACCCGAACAAACCAATTGGAACATTCATATTTTTAGGTCCTACCGGTGTTGGAAAAACTCAGCTGGCCAAGGTTTTGGCGAAATACCTGTTCGATTCGGAAGACACACTGATACGCATCGACATGAGCGAATACATGGAAAAATTCAGTGTTTCTAGACTGGTTGGAGCACCTCCGGGCTATGTTGGCTACGAAGAAGGTGGTCAGCTTACCGAAAAAGTACGGCGCAAACCCTACTCGGTGGTGCTGCTCGATGAAATTGAAAAAGCCCATCCTGATGTGTTCCATATTTTGCTTCAGGTGCTTGACGAAGGCCGGCTTACCGACAGTCTGGGAAGGCGTATCGACTTCAGAAATACGATTATTATCATGACCTCTAATATTGGCACACGGCAACTCGCAGAATATGGCAAAGGCGTCGGATTCGATACCAAAGCCACCAAAGACAGTCAGGAAACACGAAACCGCAGTATTATCGAAAATGCTTTGAAAAAAGCATTTGCCCCCGAATTCCTCAACCGTATCGATGATGTAGTGATGTTCAATTCTCTGGGTAAGAAAGAAATCTGGAAAATTATTGACATCGAGCTTAAGGGCATGTTTAAGCGCGTTGAGGCTCTCGGTTATCATATAAAAATATCGACTGCAGCCCGTGATTATATTGCAGAAAAAGGTTTCGATCCGCAATTTGGAGCCCGCCCGTTGAAACGTGCCATTCAGAAATACATCGAAGATGCCATGGCTGAATACATCCTGAGGTCGGAATTGTCGCTGGGCGACACCATTTATGTTGGATTCAATCAAAAGTCAGGAATCAAATTACGCGTCCTGAAAAAAGACGAATTCATCGGCTGATAATATTTTTCTTTTGTTATTCTGTTTTTTTTATATACTTGATTTTGTGCGTCTTTAAGTTCCTTATTATTACTAACACTTTAATTAAACTATGAAAAGGGAAAAGTTAATTTACTGGATCGGCGGTGCCGTTGTGCTGGCAATATTGGTATATATTGCAATAATTGCCTTCGGTGGAAATTCTAAGCTCGAGGTGTCGGACCCCCTGAAGTTTGAACCGTATATTTCGGCGTACTCGGGTGGAGTAATTTCGAAGAATGGAGAAATCATTGTTCAGTTTACCGAAAGTTTTGCTAAAAAAGCCGGTGATAAAAAGCCTGTTGATGATTTAATGGAGCTGGATCCCGGGATCAATGGCAAGCTGACATGGATTGATGACCATACCATTTCTTTTAAACCTGATAAACCGTTTGTTTCGGGGCAGGAATACTTTGTGATAGTCAATCTCAAAGCTATCGATAAAGATATTGCAAAAGAATTCAGAGAATTTGTTTTTAAAATCAAGGTAAAACAACAGAATTTCGATGTGGTCATCAACGAACTGATAACTACCGACCTCGAAAACTTCACTGAACAGGAAGTTGTTGGAAGTATTCTGCTGGCTGATACCGAAGCCGAAGAAAATGTAAAAAAGCTGATTACAGCTTCTGTTTCGGGACAGGCACAAAGTATTGTGTTCGAAAAAACCGATGACCTGAAGTACGAATTCAGGGTACAGAAAATAAAACGGACCGATAAAAATCAAAAACTTCGCATCGACCTTGATGGCTCAGCAATTGGCTTAAATAAAAAGGACTATATCGAATATTCGATGCCTGCTCTGGGTGTATTCTCGGTGATTGATGTACAAATTCAAAACTTCCCGGAGCAACAGGTAATCATTCAGTTTTCGGACCCCCTTCTCTACGAGCAGCTTCTCGAAGGACTGGTGAGTATTGGCGAAGATATTGCCGGCAGCTACGTTATCAGGAACAACATTATTAAATTCATACCCGAGGAGCGGTTGAACGGTGATTATGACCTTGTGATAAACGAGGGAATTCAAAACCTGAAAGGCAAGGCATTTGAAGGCGGACTTACCAAAACATTACATTTCGAACTGCTAAAACCTGCTGTGCGCCTTG
>JAGOEF010000335.1 GCA_017997855.1 Bacteroidales bacterium | reverse complement strand
CTCGGCAGACGGCCAGGCATAATTCAAATCGCTTTTCAGTTGCTTGCAGGCCATTACATCGTGTGCACCTCCGTATGATTTACGAAGAGTAACAGTAACCTTAGGAACGGTTGCTTCACCATAGGCAAACATCAGTTTTGCACCGTTGGTAATAATACCGCCATATTCCTGTACCGAACCCGGCATAAATCCGGGAACGTCAACCAGGGTAACCAGTGGAATATTGAAAGCATCGCAGAAACGAACGAAGCGAGCTCCCTTTTTCGATGAGTCCACGTCGAGCACACCGGCAAGAAACGCAGGCTGATTGGCAACAATACCCACCGATTGTCCGTTGAAACGGGCAAAACCCACCACCAGATTGCGAGCATAGTCTTTATGTACTTCGAGGAAGTCGCCATCGTCAACAATCAGGTGGATGATATCGAGTACATTGTATGGTTTGTTCGGATTTTCAGGTACAATAGTGTTCAACCTGTCGTCAACCCTGTCGATGGGATCAGTGCATTCAACCATCGGCGTAGTTTCCATGTTGTTTTGTGGCATGAACGAAAGCAGTTTACGCAGGGTGGCTATGCCCTCTTCCTCGTTTGCCGAAGTGAAGTGGGTAACACCAGATTTTACAGCATGTACTTTTGCACCACCCAGATCTTCGACGGTGATATCTTCGCCGGTAACCGTTTTGGTCACTTTGGGACCGGTTACAAACATGTAACTGTTGTCTTCAGTCATCAGAATATAATCGGTCAGCGCAGGAGAGTACACCGCTCCACCGGCACAGGGTCCGAAAATGGCGGATAACTGGGGAATAACTCCCGAGGCTTCGATGTTTCGCTGAAATATTTCGGCATAGCCAGCCAGACTCTGAACGCCTTCCTGAATACGCGCACCGCCTGAGTCATTAAGTCCGATAACAGGAGCACCCACCTTCATGGCCATGTCCATAATCTTACAGATTTTTTTTGCAAAAGTTTCGGAGAGAGACCCGCCAAAAACCGTAAAATCCTGCGAAAACACATACACCAATCTCCCGTCGATAGTACCGTAACCGGTTATAACACCATCACCCAGATAAGTTTCCTTTTCGAGACCGAAATCAACGCAACGGTGTGTTACGAACATGTCGAATTCTTCGAAACTACCCGGATCAAGCAGTAATTCGATGCGCTCACGTGCAGTGAGTTTTCCTTTGTCGTGCTGGGCTTGTATGCGTTTTTCGCCACCACCAAGTCTGGCCTCGGCACGCTTTGCTACAAGCTCTCCAATTTTGTTTTCAATTGCCATTTTTAAAATCTTATAATTACGTATTATTTTATTTCTGCAGCATGTCCGCAGAATTCTGTCAAAACACTACAGGTCGATTTCGGATGCAAAAATCCGATATGAAGACCTTCGGCACCCTTGCGCGGTGCTTTATCGATAAGGGTAACTCCTTTTGCTTCGGTTTCCGACAATGCAGCCGCAATATCATCCACCGCAAAAGCAATATGGTGAATTCCTTCCCCTTTTTTCTCGATGAATTTTGCTACCGTGCTTTCGGGATCGGTAGGTTCAAGCAATTCGATTTTTGTCTGGCCAACCATAAAAAATGCCGTTTTTACTTTCTGATCACGGACTTCTTCTACGGCATAACATTTGAGGCCTAATACGCCTTCGTAATAAGGCAGGCATGCTTCAATACTATTTACAGCAATGCCAATGTGCTCGATGTGGGAGATTTTCATTTTTTTTTGAAATTTCGTCGCAAATATACATATTCTGAAAAGGTTTAATTCTTTTTTCATTAAAAAATGAGCTTTGATTTTTATGTTCTTTAAAACAATTTTAAATTCGCCGTTCAGAGTCAGAAAGTTTTTTATTTGAAACAGACAACTCATTATTAATTTTACCGTCAATACATCGAAAAGGGTAATATGGATCTGAACAGCAGGGATAATGCGGAAAGAATCTTAGACGGCTGCATCAGGGGCGATTCCAAATGCCAGCAGATTCTCTACGAGAGCCTGTATCGCAGAATGCTTGGGGTCTGCCTTCGGTACGCATCGTGTAACGAAGAAGCCAAAGACCTGTTGCATGATGGGTTCATTAAGGTCTTTGAAAAACTGAAATACTTTAAGCACAGCGGTTCGCTCGAAGGCTGGATCAGAAAAATTATTGTTAATAATGCCATTGACAACCTTCGGAAACATCGTTCGGAGTTTCTTGAATACGAAGGCGAAAACAAGTTTGAAAGGCTCGAAGATCAATCGGATGACGAAATCAATCAAATGAAACTTGCCAACCTGAAAGCCGAAAGAATTATCGAACTTATTCAGACCCTTTCCCCCGCTTACAAAGCTGTGTTTAACCTGTATGTGATCGAAGAATATTCACACAAAGAAATTGCTGAAATGCTGGGTATAAGTGTTGGGACATCGAAATCGAATCTGGCTAAGGCAAAATTGAGATTAAAACAAATGTATGTCGAAAAATATAGTCATGTTGAAAATGAAACAGTTTGACCAAATTATTAAAGATAAACTAAAAGACTTCGATGCTCCGGAGAATCCGGCAGCATGGGAAGAATTTAGCCATAAAATTCCATCCGGAGGAAAGTTTTCTTCAGGGAAAATTTGGATTTCAGGGCTGGCAGGCCTGTTGCTTATTGCCCTGATAACAGGTAGCATTTTGCTTTGGGAAAACTCCAAACAAAATCAACCCAATCAATTAAAATCCGATAAAATTCAAATAAGCGAAAACAGCACAAATACAAGCACAAATACGATCAGCAGCGATAAAGTTATCACTGGGAACAACAATCAAAACCCAGGTGTTACAGAGAACACTAT
>JAGOEF010000334.1 GCA_017997855.1 Bacteroidales bacterium | reverse complement strand
CAAAGCGTTTCATAAAAAATGGGATGGCGAGAATAAACAGGGTTTCCGAAATCTGGGAAATCGACAGAATGATTGTCGAGAAGTTATTGATGATGCCCCCTTTGGGGAACACGGTGTCGTCCTGCAGAAAGCTGTCGCCATAAGCATTGGTTAATTGCAGGGCAGCGCCAAGCATCAGGCTGAAAACAAAGAAAAGAGCCATCTTTTTTTGTTTGAACAACACAAAAGCTTCGAGACCCAATTTCTGTACGAGCGTTCTCTTTGCACCATCGTTGGCTTTGGCTTCCCTCTTTACCGACGGTATCATAATAAAGGAGTATGCCGAAAGCAGAAAGGCCGAACCTGCGGCAATAAAAAAAGATATTTTAATGCTTTGCCCGAATCCCCAATCCTTGGTAAACAGATTGGTAACCCACATGGCAGCAATAAAGCCCACGGTTCCCCACACCCTGATGGGTGGAAAAGCGCTGGTAGGGTCTTTGCCTTCGTTTTTCAGAATCGAAAAACCGACCGAATTATTCAGCCCGATGGTAGGCATATAGAAGCACATGGCAACGAGGAGCACCCAAAAGAAAGGAATCGGCGCATCGACAAAAGGCAGGAAACACATGGCAATGCCAAACATAAGGTGCAACAGTGCAAACACGTAGTTGGCCCTCCACTTGTCGGCAATAATTCCAAACAAAGTAGGCATTATCAGCGAGGCAAAACCCATGGTAGAAAATACGAGACCAAATTCAGCCCCGTTCCATTGTTTTTCGACAAATCCGTAGTGTGCCAGCGTCATCATCCACGAACCCCAGATAAAGAACTGGAGAAAATTCATCACCGTAAGTCTCCCTTTGATACCCATAATATGAAATGTGTTAATGGAAAAATCAGTCTTTTTTGCGCTTGCCGATTTCGTCGCGGATTTTGCTGGCCAGCTCGTAGTTTTCGTCGTTGATGGCTGCCTGCATCATGGCTTCGAGTTCTTCTACCGAAGCTTCGCCGATATCGCTGCTTTTGCGCACGGCGCCGGAGGTTCTGTCGGAATCGTGTTCCGGGTTTTCCTCGTCGGGCAGGTTGAGCACAATGCCGGCCTTTTCGACAATATCGTCGGTAGTGTAAATAGGACATTTGAAGCGAAGGGCAAGTGCCACAGCATCGGAAGTACGCGACTCGATAAGTTCAATCTGGTTGTTGAGCATCATCACCAGTTGAGAATAGAACACTCCTTCTTCGAGTTTATAAATCAGCACTTCTTTCATTTCGATGGCATAGCGCTGCGAAACATGCAGAAAAAGGTCGTGGGTTAGTGGTCTGGCTGTAATGATGTCTTCGAGCTGAATGGCAATAGCCTGGGCTTCGAAACTACCGATAATAATGGGGATGCGGTGTTCGCTGTTTTCGACCGAAAGTATAAGCGCGTAAGCACCAGCCTGCGTTTGGCTATACGACAATCCCAATACCTGCAATCTTACTTTTTTCATCAATCGGCTTTTGCAACATGGCAAAGATAGTAATTTGATTTTTTATATTTGCCCTGTTAAATCAATAAATTCGATATGAAAACAATATACCGTTGTATTAGCCTGTGCATGGTGATGTTGCTGATTTCGCTATGCATTTTTGCCCAGCACTACAACACCGAAACCGCCCGCAAGTTTACCGATCTGCTCGAAAAAGGCGACTATACCGGGGCATCGCAGCTATTGCATGCCAACCCTCCTGTCGACAGTGCATTCTGGGCAGGTACATGGACAAAGTTCACCAAAAACTATGGCCACATCACCGGGGAACACAGTATAAAAAGTGACATTTTCGGTAAATACGATGTGGTTTATCGTGTAGTCAATACCGAAAAAAAGACCATAAAACTGAACTACACATTCGAGAACGGGCAACTGACCGGTTTTCGCTACCAGCCTTACGATACGGCAAACCAACACCGCGAAAGGTATGCAATGGCAGCCTACAGCAGGAATTTTCGTTTTCAGTCGGGACTCTTCTCGATGTCGGCTACCGTGGTTGAACCCAAGTTAAATCAGGACTCGTTGATGGTAGTGATGGTGCATGGATCGGGTTCGTCGGACCGTGACGAAAGTATCGGCGGCAGCAAGGTTTTTCTGGATATCGCGCAGGGTCTGGCAACATTTGGCATCAACAGTTTTCGGTTCGACAAGCGCAGCTATGTGTACCCCGAAGCCTTTGGCAACCGCAGCTTTACGGTGTATGAAGAGGCTATTGAGGATGCTGTATCGGCGGTAAACTATTGCCATGATGTGCTGGGATATTCTTACGACAACATATTCGTTTTGGGCCACAGTCTGGGCGGAATGCTGGCACCCCGTATTGCCGACAGCCTGGGCAATCATATCGGCGGAATTATTATCATGTCGGGCAATGCACGACCTTTGCAAAGCCTCATCAGCGATCAGATGCGCTATTTATACAAACGTGATGGGCTCAGTGCTGATGAGAAGAAAAAACTCAAGATGCTCGACGAACAACTGGCCAATGTGGATAAGCTCGAAACCGGCGATGCTGCCAAAAACACCCTGGCGCTGCCCTTTGGAATACCGGCATCATACTGGTACGACCTTAAAAATTACGATCAGTGCAAAACGGCCGCAGCACTGAGTATCCCCATTATGGTCATGCAGGGCGGACGCGATTATCAGGTTACCTCCAAAGATTTTGAATTATGGAAAAAGGCCTTGAAAGGCAAAGAAAATGTAAGTTTCTGGATGTTCAACAAACTGAATGATTTGTATGTTTCAGGCGATGAGAAATCATACCCCGAAGAATATGAAAAGCCAGCAAATGTTGATTTTATGGCTAATGAAGCCATTGCTGGA
>JAGOEF010000333.1 GCA_017997855.1 Bacteroidales bacterium | reverse complement strand
CGAAGCCTGACCAACCTGATTATCGACGGGAAGCATGTATTTAGCGATGCGCAATGGAATCTGGAATGGAAACTATCCCCCACAATTTCGCTAATTTACGACCCGGATATCAGGTTTACACGTTACGAAGACCGGGAAGGCGTTTACTCAATCAGCACCGAATCGGGTTTTCCCGAACGCATCTGGCGACGACTGTTTGAGTACAATATTTCGTCGCTGGTGAATGCTACCAAGGGTTTAAGTCTGTTTGGACAAAAGGCGGTAGTCGGGTTCGGCGGAGCCTTTACTTATAAGCAGCGCGACTTCGTTATCCGAAATTTTGCCATCAATATCCGGGGTGTTAATCTCACCGGAGACCCCAACGAGATATTCGCTGATGAAAATCTGTGGCCTATGAACGGGTCAGCTACCCAGGGAACCACCTACGAAACGCCATTCATTCCGGTAAATCCCAATAAGTACAATGCTAATATTCTTAGCGCTGCGGTTTATACTTCGTTGGAATTCAGCCTTTTCAACCGATTGAAAACAACTGTGGGTCTTCGCGCCGAAAACTATATTCAGCGCTACACCGGGCGTGACCAGATGGGGTATCATGTGCTGGATAATGATGTTGTTTTGTCGGATTTGGGGATTTTTCCGTCTGTGAACGCAATTTTCACTATCAGCGATAAGCAGAACCTGCGGGCTGCCTTCTCGAAAACCATTGCCCGGCCTTCGTTTAAGGAACTATCGTATGCCGAAATTTTCGACCCGATTACCGGACGTACTTTTATCGGGGGTTTGTTCCGCGATGCCAACGACCTGGCGGGGATTGAGTACTGGGACGGAAACCTTACGACCACCACCATATATAATTACGACCTGCGCTGGGAACTATTTGGTTCCGACCAGCAATTAATTTCGGTGTCGGCTTTCTACAAGAAATTTATCAACCCCATCGAAATTGTGCAGTTTGCCACCCAGATTGGTGCTTTCCAGCCGCGTAATGTTGGTGATGGCGAAGTGGCAGGAGCGGAATTTGAGTTTCGCAAGAACATGAAATGGATAGCCCCTGCCTTGCAGAATCTTTCGCTGCAGGCAAACTTTACCTACACAAAGTCGCGTATTCTGCTGAGTGCCACTGAACTGGAATCGCGCACCGAAAATGCACGGTCCGGGCAGCAGATAAGTGCATACAGGGATATGGCCGGGCAGGCAACTTACGTTGTGAATGCAGGTATCAGCTACAAGGCTCCCGATAATGTTTTTGGATCGCCCGAGGCTGGCGTTTACTATAATGTGCAGGGACCAACCCTGATGTTTGCCGGTATTGCCGACCGCCCCGATATCTGGTCAAAACCATTCCACAGCCTGAATTTTAACGCCAATGTGTATGTCGATAAACAAAAGAAGATGTTGATTTCGTTGAAAGTTGACAATATTCTCAATAGTAAGCAAGAAGCCGTGTTTACTTCGTATATGGCCGAAGACCGCTATTTTAGCAGGCTGTCGGCCGGACGTTTGTTTCAGATCAAATACACATGGAACTTCTGATTTTGCCTGGCTAACCGGATGCACTTTCATCGAAAGTTAAGGATTATTTAAGTGTGACTTAATATTAACTTCGCATTCACAAGATACTTTTGAGACATTATTTTGGGATAAATAAGCCTTAAGCAGGCTTCAATTATTGTATGAAAGCGAGCATGATTAAAATATCACACGGCATGATGAATATTCATGTATGCGAAATTGCATCTGACAAAAAATACAGATAATAATGAAACAGGAAAAGACATACCGGATAGTACTGGTTGATGATGACGAGGACATTCTCGAATTCTTGGGATATAACTTTCGCAAAAGCGGGTTTACCGTAACCACAGTCAACAATAGTTCGAAAGCACTGCAAACCATCGCGAACGACCTGCCCGATCTGGTAGTGTTGGATGTGATGATGCCCGGTATTGATGGCATTGAATTGTGTGGTCAGATTAGAGAACGACTGGGCGAAAACAAAGTGTTGATTCTGATGCTCACTGCCCGTGGCGAAGATTATTCACAGATTGCAGGGCTTGACGCCGGTGCCGATGATTATGTGTTGAAGCCCATTGACCCGAAGGTGCTGATCAGCCGGGTGAATGCCATGCTGCGGCGCCGGAACCAATACGATTATGTTGCGGAGGAGGATCAACGCTTAATTGTTTCGTCGAATTCTGAATTTATTATCGACCGAGAATCATATACAATTACTACCGGCGGAGTAGCGCATCTGTTGCCTCGAAAAGAGTTCGAGTTACTGGCGCTGTTGGTTTCGAAACCGGGAAAGGTTTTCACGCGCGAAGAAATTTACGATAAAATCTGGGGTAACTCATTTGTTGGCGACCGCACCATTGATGTGCATATCCGAAAATTGCGCGGACGTTTTGGCGACCGTTACATTAAAACGGTTAAAGGCGTGGGTTATAAATTCTCCGAATGAATTAGCGGGTCGTTTTCGCTTATTTCAGGTTCTGTTTGTGGTGTGGTTTTGTGACTCAGCGAAAGAATAACGAGAACAATGCCGAGAATTACCAGGGGAATGCTCAGCAACTGACCCATGTTAAGCGCCATGGTATTTTCGAAGCTCACCTGGTTGTTCTTGAGGAACTCCATGAAAAAGCGACTGAGGAACACCATAATCAGGAAAACTCCGAGTAAAAACCCGCGGGCATTTCTGTAGCGCTCCTTGCGGTAAAGCATCAACAACACAACTGAAGTTGCAATGTAAATAAGTGCCTCGTAGATTTGCGTGGGATGGCTGGCACAGCTATCGCCATTTTGCACGAAAACAAAGCCCCAGGGCAGGTCGGTCCAATGC
>JAGOEF010000332.1 GCA_017997855.1 Bacteroidales bacterium | reverse complement strand
TGCCCTCGCCGGCTTCGGCTTTGCTGAGCCATTCTTCGAAGTTCAGTTCTTCGATTACTTCGTCTTTAATTTCGATTTCGTTTTCGAACCCGCAGTATTCGCACACAAGATTGGTGGTTCCGGGTTTGAATTTCAGTTTTGCAGAACACTGTTTGCAAACGATCTCTTTCTGGTTGGTTTCTGAAGTCTGGTTTTCCATAGAATTATCTTAATTATTCGAGCATAAAATTACACATTTCGCAACACCGTGCAAGAGCGAATTATGAACACTTATTGTTTTTTGGTAACACGATAAAGTACAATAAATCCGGCAAGGGCAGCCAACGCAGAAACAAAGAAAATAGTCATTTTATTGACATCGGAAATGGCAGTACCCGGGAACGCCAGGTTGTTGATAAACAGCGCCATCGTAAAACCTATTCCAGCCAACATACCTACACCGGCAATATGCTTGAAATTAAGGTCTGCGGGAAGACTTGCCCAGCCGAGTCGCACCGATATCCAGGTAAAGCTCAAAATCCCCAGGGGTTTACCAATCAGCAGTCCTGCTGCTATTCCCAGCGAAGTGGCCGATAGAAGATTATCGGTCCAGCCGGCAGTAATCATTAGTCCGGCATTGCAGAATGCAAACAATGGCAGCACCAGAAAGCTGGCAATTGGGTGAATGGCATGCTCTATCCTCAATAGCGGACTCAGCATATTGTGGCAACTGATTTCGATCTCCTGCACAGTTTCCTGCTGCTCCTGATTTGCCAGAAATTCAGTCTCGCTGCGGCATGATTGCCTGAAGCGCTCAAGATTTAAACTTACCGCATTTACAAAACGGCCGGGTCTGATAACAGGTCGTGCGGGAATGGTAAAAGCCAGTACAACCCCGGCAATGGTTGCATGAATACCGCTTTTTAGAAAAGCATACCAAAGGAAGAAGCCAATTGCCAGATACACCCAGGGTTTGATAATCTTGAGCAGGTTGAACGATACCAGCAGCAAGCTAATACCGGCGGCCACTAGTAACCAGATAAGGTTAAGCTGACCCGAATAAAATATGGCTATCACCAGAATGGCACCAATATCGTCGACAATGGCCAGTGCCACGAGAAAAACCTTGAGCGACAGCGGAACGCGCTTGCCCAGCAATACGAGTAAACCCACAGCAAATGCAATATCAGTGGCCATGGGTATTCCCCAACCCGATGCACCGGCAGTACCGGAATTAATGGCAAGATACAGCAAGGCAGGAACCAGCATTCCGCCCAAAGCGGCAAACAGGGGCAGGGTAAACTTATCGCGTGAATTCAACTCACCGGCAATGAGTTCACGCTTTATTTCGAGACCTACCAACAGGAAAAACAGTGCCATAGCAGCGTCGTTCACCCACAAAATTATCGGTTTGTCCAGACTGATGAACTTCGAAATCTGCAAACTCAAGCGGGTATTGAGGAAATCAAAATAATATCCCGACAGCGAAGTATTGCTAATGATAATTGCAAGTATGGTAAAGATAATCAGCACAATACCGCCGGATGACTCATTGTGCAAAAACGATTGTAATGGTTTTAGAATGCCTGACTCTTTTTTCATTCAATGATGTTTCCTGTAAAATTACGGATTTATTTTAAGACATCCGCACTAAATTGCAACATGTATCATCAAAAAGCTATTGTGTTTTATGATTTCCCATTTATAAAACCAGGGTTTAGAGAGCCACACAGTTAGCTCAACAAATTAGAAATGTTGCATTTGCTACGAATGCTTGAAATACTTCATCATTCCTGCATCGAACAGTCTGTCGCAAAGCATCAGGCGCATGGCATAGATGAGTTTTGCAGCAGCCGTTACCCTGTAGCGTATGCACGGACGGCGTGCCGTAGCAGCTCGGACAATAATTTTAGCCCCGTGCCCACTGGTTCCGCCGATGTTGAACTGGCTGTCGAAATTGCGTACAAAGCCATAAAACTTGTCGTAATACCCTTTTGAATTCAGCTTTTCGATCATTCGGTTTGCGGTTTTTCCGAATTCCGATTTGATGGGACCTGGTTCAATAATCACTACTTTAATTCCAAAATCTTTGAGTTCCCAACGCATGGCATCACTCAGGGCTTCGATGGCAAACTTGGAGGCAGCATACCAGCCACCCACAGGCATCGATACCTTTCCGGCAATCGACGAGAGGTTCACAATGCGGCCGGAGTGGTTCTCGCGCATGGCAGGAATTACAAGCCGGGTAATGTTTGAAAGGCCGAACACGTTGGTATCGAATTGGGCTCTGGCAGTTGCATCATCAATATCTTCGAAGGCGCCAAACTGACCATAGCCGGCGTTGTTTATCAGGGTCTGTACCCAGTAACCCTGAGATTGAATCTCCGCCAGTGCGTCGCGGCAGCTATCAGCATGGGTGACATCGAGATACACTGCTGATAAACCCGTAGAGTTTAATTCGGTTAGTTTATCGCGGTTACGCCCCGAGGCAAACACTTTGTAACCCCTGACGTGCAAAAGCTCAGCCGTGGCAAGGCCAATGCCTGCAGTAGCTCCGGTAATTAAAATACAAGGTTTCATATCTTCTGTTATTTGAATGTTGTCAATAATAATATTCGTCCAAAAATAAGAAATTATATGGATGTTAATGCCCTATGGGCAAGAGGTGGAAGTTTTGTTTCTCCTTTATGGATGCTGATGCCCTACGGGCAAGAGGTGGTCTTTTTCTTTTTCTTATGGATGTTTATGCCCTATGGGCAAGGGGTGGAACTTTATTTCTCTGCATGGATGTTAATGCCCTATGGGCAAGGGGTGGAGCTTTATTTTTCTACATGGATGTTGATGCCCTTCTGGCTGTAATTGAGAGGAGACCGTCTCATAATGAGTCGGCCT
>JAGOEF010000331.1 GCA_017997855.1 Bacteroidales bacterium | reverse complement strand
GCATTGCAGGGCAAGGGTTTATCAGTTGTGAAAATCAGGTTTTTTTCCAAAATATTATCCGTTACTGTACGGTTAATAAACTGCTTTTTCTACCACGGCATTGCAGGACAAGGGTTTATCAGTTGTGAAAATCAGGTTTTTTTCCAAAATATTATCCGTTACTTAACGGTTAATAAACGGCTATTTCTACCACGGCATTGCAGGGCAAGGGTATATGATCATCAGGTGATATCACATCAGCCCATTTACCGAATCATTTTATATTCATCACAGTCTCTGCAGTAAATAATTAATAGCAACTATATTGTGTATCTGCATTGATTGCAATATCTTTATCAGTAATTTTAAACGGTAATGGAACAAAAAATCTACGAGTTCGACGCGCTGATTCTTACAGAAGGGCTGCAGGATATTGCCTATATTGAATTACCTTTCGATGTTGAACAAGAATTTGGCACCCGGGCTCAGATAAAAGTTGATGTGCTGTTCGATGGATTCAGGTACAGGGGATCGCTGGCACGAATGGGTAAACCATGTCATGTTCTGGGTTTGAATAAAACTGTCAGGGCTGCCATTCAGAAAAGTCCGGGCGACATGGTGCATGTAATACTTAAAAAAGATACTGAGCCAAGAACCGTTGAAGTGGCATCCGATATTGCTGATGCCATGCGTTCGGTTCCGGGTATTTTCGAAAAATTTGAATCATTATCGTATTCCCGTCGGAAAGAATGGATTGGATACATTGAAGATGCGAAGAAACCTGAAACGAGGGTAAACCGTATTGTCAAAGTGATTGTAGCCATCGAAAACATAAAACCACTTGGAAAAAACTAATTTACTATGCGATATCCCAACATCGACCTGCTGAAAGGAATTCTTATTGTTTTGGTAATCATAGGTCATATTTTGCTTGGCAGCACCGAACAATCGCTGTCGAGGTACATTATTTACTGTTTTCACATTCCGCTGTTTATCGGCATCAGCGGATACCTTTTCAATTACGAAAAAATGGGCAGCCTGTCGGTAATGGGCTTTATAAAAAAGTTTCTTTTCCGCATACTGTTGCCCTGGGCCATTGCTGTAATTGTGTACAAGTTCATTATCAGCTTCAATACAATTATTAAAACGGGGGACATCGGGATTGTTTTCCTGGCATTCCGTCTGCCTTACAACCACCTTTGGTTTATTGCCGCATATTTTACATGGGTTTTGTTTACCTGGATTGCCGCACGACTAAAGACTCCCCTACCCGTTTTGCTGATTATTGCTGCCGTTTTTGTTTTTATCATTTATTATCTGAAAAAGAATCCAATTTGGGATACCACCCAACCCCAATCGGCATTGTACTCGGGATTGCTGTTTACCATCTACCGGCCACACCTCTACATTTATTTTGTTGCAGGAATGTTGTTGCGGAGTAAGAATATAAGCCTGAAGCCGGCAATAGGTCTGCCCATTACATTAGTCCTGTTTGCGGCTGTACTGGCCAGTTACTGGTTGCGGTTCAGCTATATCAACTGGCTGCTGTACGCTTTTAATCTGAGTTTGCTGTTGCTGATGGCAGGAGTTATCCAAAAAAGCATGCTTCCCCGAAGTAAACCACTCGAATGGATTGGCTCAAATTCGATGGGAGTTTACCTGTGGCACATGGTTCCCTTGTATTACCTCTCGGTGTATGCCACTACCATGAGCACCTGGTTATATTACACCATTTGTATTGTGGCAAGTCTGATTTTTGGATTGTTTATTTATTATCTGACGAAAATCCGATTTATTAACCGGTATATTTTTGGAATGCAGTAAAAATATTTGCGATGCGAACAATCACTGCCTGTTCATAAAATTTTAACATTACGGCGTTACAACAGAGCGAAATAGTGCTATACATTTGTAAAAAACTAATCGATTGTTTTATTTAGCATAAAGCGCTATGATACACCCTGATACGGAATTACGGTGGATTAGCAACGAGGTGGGTTATGGTATTGTTGCGAAAAAGTTCTTACCCAAAGGAACCATAACCTGGGTACAAGACAAACTCGACAGGGAATTCACTCCCGAAACAATTTTGAATCTGGATGCTGTGTACAAAGAAGTGCTGGGAAAGTACACATTCCGCAACAACAAGGGTAATTTTGTTCTCTGTTGGGACAATGCCCGCTATACCAATCACAGTTTCAATTCGAACTGCCTGACCACGGCCTACGATTTCGAAATTGCCATTCGCGACATCGAAGCCGGTGAGGAACTGACCGACGACTATGGGTATTTAAACCTGCCCATGCCTTTCAGGGCAAAGCCCGAAGGAACACGGCGCAAGGTGGTTCATGCCGATGATGTGGTGAAGTATCATAAAATCTGGGACAAAAAGCTGCTGGCTTGCTTTCGCGATATTCTGAATGTAAATCAGGCATTAAAACCACTCGTCAGCGATGAACTTTGGGCTAAAATTCATCGAATTGCCCATGGTGAAGAAGAAATGGAAAGTATTCTGAGCTGTTACTTCGACGAGCACCACAGTCAGGTGGGCAACTTTAATTAAAGTCCGATAAATTCGTACTGCAGTTCATCGGTGCCAGCCGTTACCAGCATGCAGGCCGGCGATTCCATGAAATCGGCAAAGGCTTCGATGCAGATGTAGCTTGTTCCGCCAAACTCATCAATGATTCGCCGGTGGTCGTGGCCCATCACCACCATGTCGACATGGTTTACAGTAAATAAATCAACCAGCTCGTGAACCTCCTCGACCACCGGGCTGGCAACGGTGCTAAACCGGGTCCTGAAAATGTTCACATGATGCACTACAATGCAGTAGCGGTAATTGCTGCGTTGATTCTCAAGAATATCCCTAAGCCATGCCAGCTGATTGCTCC
>JAGOEF010000330.1 GCA_017997855.1 Bacteroidales bacterium | reverse complement strand
TATTGTACTCATAGGTAATATGATACATTGTTCCCTGTGTTTTACCCTCGCACGAATAATACTGTGTGGTCTGCGACCGACATGAAACAAGCACGAGCATTAAGCCCAGCATGAGAGGCGAAATAACCTGTAGTTTACCCGATTTCAGCATGATTTACGTTTATTAGTTTTCTTTAATTACCACAAATTCCTGTTCTCTGCCCAGAGTTTTCACTGATCGGTTCATTGTGCAAATGTATTAAAAGCCTTCTGAACATTGGAATAGTCCCTTGTGATTTGCTTATTTCTCTATTGTATAGTAGTCTGTCATTTTATGTATTGCATCGGTGCATACTTTGCAGAATGGCGAGTCGAGTTCTTTCATCCGGCAATGAGTCATAGGTCGGTAAACACCTTTGGCCACGTAACCACCTCCTTCGAAAACTCCCAGTATGTTTCGGTATTGAAATTCATCAGGCGTGGGTACGGGTACACTATCGTTAATCATCTTCTTCCACTTGCTGTCGAAATTTATCAGGGTGGTGATATTGGGCTGATAAGGCTCCAAATCGAGAGGATAGAAATCGATGTAAGAGGTTTCCGAAGTGTAGTATTCATCGCCCAGTGCGGCAAAAGCATGACCGAATTCATGAGCCAGCACCTTTCCGGCGTAAGCATTGCTGCTGCAGGTAACGCTGTAGAAATTATAAATACCGCCACCGCCATAACGTTCGGTGTTAACAATCACAATAATCTGATCGGTGGGGACATCCGATACCACATCGCGAAGCCTATGGTACGAAGCTGTGGTGAGATAGCGGTCGCTGCCAAAGGTGTAAAACCGGCTGTTCAGGGCAGTGTTTACCCAAATGCCTTCACCGGGAATATCGGTGCCGCTTTCGATTGATGCGGGCAGTATGAAATAAACGTTTATCAGGTTGCGCATCGGTTTGATGGCAGGGTCGTTCAGTAAAAAATCGGTGAGCCTTTTGGCATCGTCCTGAAATTTTCCGGCTTCCGATGCGGTGTAGCCGTCGGCAACTACGGCTATATCAAGCCGGTTGGAACAATTGCCACTCGCCAGATAGTTCGTTATTTTTACAGGAATTTTACCACAATGTTCAACTTCACTATCGGGGCTATACATAAAATCCTGAATTTTTGTCATGCTGTTGTCACGTTTTCGCGACCATAGCTCAATGCGTGTTTTGCCTTTGGGGTAGGGGATAATTATTGATTCTTCGAACGATTTACTGATGAGCCGGGCTTCTTCGGTTGTCTGCCATTCTTCGAATAAGGTACAGAACCCTGTTGTAAAAATCAGTTTCGATGATGCCACATCATATACTTTAACAATATAGCGCCCATAGCCAAAGGGGTCGATCAACCGGTTCGGGTTTCCTGCCCATACGCTATCATTTACAAACCGGACAAAATTAACAGCCTCGGTGTCAGCGGTTCCGCTGTGCATGTAATCTATTCGCAGGGCAGCTTTGGTGAAATAGGTGCTATGCCATTGTGCCTCAAGTAATAATGGATACATTCCCATCAGTAATAACACCAGGCTAAAAGCAAATTTTCGCAGCATATTCTAGTTTAATTTTTATGCAGACAATGTACAAATATTTTTTTTATTTTTCGCTAAACTTAAAGTAACATGACAAGCAGTGCCATTTTTTTGATCGTGATTATCACATACCTTGCCATATTAATTGGTTGGGGTATCTTTCAGGGACGAAAAGTGAAAAGCGCGGGCGACTATGCCATTGCAGGTCGTAAACTGCCCGGATGGGTGGCCGCGCTTTCGGAACGGGCTACCGGTGAGTCGTCGTGGGCTTTGCTTGGGCTTCCCGGGGCTGCTTATGCTACTGGTATGCTGGAGATTTGGACAGCCGTGGGATGTGTTGCAGGTATTATTACTGCGTGGGCATTGCTTTCGTGGCGTTTGCGTTTGGAATCTGAAAAATATAATGCCATTAGTTTTGTCGATTATCTGAGCAAGAAGCATGGCGAATTTGCAAAACCCATCCGGCTTACCGGTAGTATTACCATTGTTCTGGTGTTTTTCTTTTATGTGGCTGCACAATTTCTGGGTGGTGGCAAAAGCATTGAGGTGATGTTCGGCCTGAGTCCTGTGATTGGGATGCTTATTACCGTAGCTGTAATTTTACCATATACCTTATACGGCGGACTTCAGTCGGTTGCCTATACCGATTCACTGCAGGCTTTGGTAATGATTGCAGCATTAATATTGGGACCCATTTTTGGCATTATATACATTTCGTCGCACCCCGATTTGTTTGCACATAACCTACAGGCTGCCATTGTTAAAGCATCAGAGCTAAAGCCGGGTGTTCAAAGTAGCTTGTGGGGCGGGGCAGGGGGTTTTGGTGCAGGTTTAGCTATTGCCACTGGTTTTAGCTGGTTTTTCGGCTACCTGGGAGGTCAACCCCAGCTGACCATGCGCTTTATGGCCATCAAAGACCGTAAACAGGCACGGCGCGCCCGTAATATCGGAATTATCTGGACGCTGATAGCCTACACCGGAGCTCTTTGTATTGGTTGGATAGGCCTTGCTATTTTTGGTCCCGATGGTTTAAGCGACCCCGAACAGGTAATGCCGAGGGTAATGATGACTATTTTCCCACCGGCGCTTGCCGCAATATTGATAACCGGTGCCATTGCTGCGATGATTTCCACTGCCGATTCGCTACTGATTCTCTCGTCAACCGAGCTTTCCGAAAATTTAATCAAACCACTTACGAAACGTAGCATCAGCGATAAAAAGAATTTGATGATTTCACGCATAATTACCGCTTCGCTGGCATGTATTGCATGCATTGTGGCTTACGTGGTATTCCGTATGGGTGCTGATAATATTTTCAGCCTGGTAGGCT
>JAGOEF010000025.1 GCA_017997855.1 Bacteroidales bacterium | reverse complement strand
GTGGTGGCAATTGGGTATGGTTCAGTCAAGAAAAAAGACCTGACCAGTTCGATCACTACTGTTAATGCAAAAGACTTTAATGTAGGAACACATACAAATATCATGCAGATGTTACAAGGGAAAGTTCCCGGATTAAATATAACTAAAGATGGAAACCCAACAGGTGCTACTGCTGTTATGCTCCGTGGTCCATCCACATTGCGTGCAGGTGCTGCCCAGCAACCCCTTTATGTTGTTGATGGGGTTCCGGGTGGAATAATCAGCTCGTTAGACGATGTTGTTTCTATTGATGTTTTGAGAGATGCCTCAGCAACTGCAATTTATGGCTCGAAGGCTGCCAATGGCGTTATCATCATCACTACCAAACGAGGGGAAGAGAACAATTCAAAAATTTCATACAACGGTTATGTTGGTTTTGAAACAATTTCAAATAAAATTGATATGATGTCTGCCGATGAATATCGTTCTTTCCTGTCGAAAAATAATTTGAGTGTTTCTCCTGAAGACGAGGACAATGCCAGTACTAACTGGATGGACGAGGTTACCCGTATGGGAATTTCGCATAATAACAATTTTTCTATAGGTGGCGGCACAAATAAAACGACTTATTTTTCGAGTCTCACATACAAAGAGGTACAGGGAGTTATTAAGGAAACAGGTGTTAACAGTCTCTCATTAATGACGAACGTAAAACAAAAAGCAATTAACGATCGGTTAAAAGTCGGGTTAACAGTTACCGCAAATATTTCTGATTCACAGATTCTTCCATCAAGCAATACCGATGGCGCTTCGCTTAACGGGAATCGTGATTTTCTCTTGAACATGATTAACTATTTACCAACAGTTAGTATTAAAGATGAAAATGGGAAATACAATGAAAATTTTGCCCATCCTGGTGCAAAAAACCCCGTTGCACTGCTTGACCAAAACGATGCCAATAACCGGAATAAAACCATATTGGGGACAGCGCAGGTACAATTTAATATTTTAAAAGGCCTTGATTATGAACTGAATGCTTCGTATCAAAACAGTCAGTCAAACGGAAGAGTTTATTATGGGAAAGAATCATCGCTGGCCCAAGGTCAAAATGGGTTGGCCGTTCGTAACTCATATGAAGCTGAAAAGAAACTATTGGAATCATTTTTAACCTATGGGAAAACCTTTGACCAACATGATGTTAAATTATTAGCAGGGTACTCCTGGCAGGAAGATGTTACCGGGAACGGTTTTCAGTCAACAAACAAAAACTTCATCTCGGATCAGATTAGTTATAATAATCTGGGAATGGGTAGTGGCGCATTAGGATATGTTGTTGACTATGGATCTACTGCAATTTTAACCCTGCGAATGATATCAGCTTATGCCCGTATCAATTACTCATTTGCTGGCAAATACCTGCTTCAGGCGACTATTCGTCGTGACGGATCTTCTGCATTCGGGAAAAACAATCGTTGGGGAACTTTCCCGTCAGCCTCTGTTGGTTGGCGCATATCCGAAGAATCATTCCTGAAAAACCAGCAAGTGTTTGATAACCTGAAATTGAGGGCAGGATATGGGATCAGTGGGAACTCACTGGGCTTTGACCCATTGATTTCACGGTTACGTTATGGAGCCGGTGGAAAATTTTACAGCAATGGTTCATTTATTACATCAATTACTCCGAGCCAAAATGAAAATCCTGATTTGAAGTGGGAGAGTACAGGGTTATTGAATATTGGATTAGATTATTCTGTTTTAAAGGGAAGGATAAGCGGTACAGTGGAATGGTATAACAAACTGACGAAAGATATGCTTTTCTGGTATGCAGTCCCTGCTTCACAATACTATATTCCTTCGTTGGTTGCCAATGTGGGTGAAATGGAAAACAAAGGATGGGAAGTATCTGTCAGTGCTATTCCTGTCAAAAGCTCAAATCTTATTTGGAATACAACATTAAATGTTTCATTTAATAAAAATAATTTGAACAAACTTTCAAATGAAGACTTCAATCTGGAGTATATTAAGATGGCAGGTGTTGGTGAACATGGACAGTCTGGAAATTATGTTCAGATTATTGAAGAAGGATACCCAATCGGACAATTCTGGATTTGGAAATATGCAGGACATAGTGAAGCCGGTATTTCCCAATTTTATACCGCCGATGGTTCTTTGACATCTAATCCTTCGAGTAACGATCATTTCTATATGGGAAATGCCCAGCCAAAGGCGACAGGAGGATGGTATAACTCAATTTCATATAAAGATTTAAGCCTCGACTTTTTATTCCGTGGTGTTACCGGAAACAAAATATTGAATGTAACGCGTGCGGACCTGAACTATCCTGCAGAAGCAACCCATTACAATATGCCCAGGATGACATGGGACGAACCCATTAACGATGATCGTGCCCACTATTCTTCGTCAAGATACCTCGAAAAAGGAGACTATATCCGTTTGGACAATGTTACATTAGCTTACTCGTTCAAAATGAATAAAGTTCCGACAATAAAAAACCTGAAAATATATTCGTCGGTAAATAACGTATTTGTTATTACCGGCTACAAGGGGCTTGATCCTGAGGTATATATGGGTGGATTAACGCCAGGTATTGATAATGACAATTTCTATCCTAAAACACGGACATTTATTTTTGGAGTGAATGTTGATTTTTAATCGAAGTAAAAAATAAAGATTATGAAAAAATATAAAATTCAAAGCTTGGTTACTTCCATTGCTTTATCATTTTTACTTTTAATGGCTTGTACTGATCTTGATACACCGGTTGTATCCGAATTGACCCCGGATATTTTCCCGATAACTGAAGAGGATTTTGTGGTGATAGAAGGTCCGATTTTTACCAACCTGAGCCAGTATTATATGCAGGGAATTTGGTTTTGTCAGGAATGTACAGGTGATGGAATGGTGCTGACTGCGAATGGAGGAAACTGGTATGATGCCGGTCGTTATTACAACCATCACCACCATACGTGGACTGCTGATCAACGCTTTATCAGAGAAGCTTGGCAATGTTGTTACAGTGGTATTAGTAAGTGCAATAGCCTCCTGCCTTTATTTGAAGCTCAGCAGGAATCCAGATTCCAGAAAATGGGGATTGCCGAAATCCGTACTATGAGAGCTTTTTATTATTTTTTGGCTATGGATATGTTTGGTGATGTTCCGTTGACCACCACTTTTGGCAAGGATGCTGAGGTTGGCGGACGGGTTGCACGAGCTACTGTTTTCGAATTTATTGAATCGGAATTGAAAGCAGCAATCCCTGATCTGAGCGGAGTCACCGGTAAAACCACTTATGGACGTCCAACCCAATGGATGGCGTATGCATTATTAGCCAAGTTATATTTGAATGCCCCAATTTATGCCGGCAGGTCTGATAAATACAACGACGCTGTGGCTGCCTGTGACGCTGTTATTACAGAAGCGCAAACCAACGGGACCATTGCTTTGGATGACGACTATCTGAAAGAATTTTACCCTGATAATGGGCCGCAGTTCAAAGACATTCTATTCCCTGCAATTTATGATGGAAATAACATTAAACTAAACTATCCAGCCCGTTATTGGCTGCATAAACTTTTACGCACCAAATATGGATTGCCTTTCACTCCTTCCGGTTGTATCAGAACATGGCCTGAGTTTTATGATAAATTTACTATCGACAATACGGATGTCCGTCAACAAATTTGGTTGACCGGAAAGCAGTATCTTTCAGATGGTACCCCAATCATGTTTACAACTACAAATAAAGGGTATGATGCCCGTTACAGCGGGAGCGATCCCAATGGGGTTGTTACCTATCAGCTGGAATTTACCAAAACGGTTGAGTTCCGTAACCTGGACAAGTTTGATACTGGCGATGACTACCTCGGGTGGTCACAGGGGTATCGTTGTAATAAATTTTATCCCGACGCTACTTCTCCATCACGCGATCAAAGTAATGATATTCCGGTTTTAAGGTATGCCGATGTATTGCTCATGAAAGCAGAAGCAATCATGCGGGGAGCATCTCCTACAATGGGCCAAACAGCTCTTTCTTTGGTAAATATGGTTCGGGCAAGGGCAAAAGCATCTCAGTTTACATCGATTGATCTTGACGGATTGTTGGATGAACGTGCACGTGAACTGTGTTTCGAAGGATGGCGCCGAAACGATCTCATCCGCTTTGGAAAATGGGAAGACAAGTGGGGTGTTAAGACCGATAACGATATCAGGCACCGGGTTTTACCCATTCCTAAAACTGAAATTGATGCCAATCCTTTGCTTACTCAGAATCCTGGCTATTGAGAATAACAAACAACCGGGAATGAGTTCTTTTTATTAATTTCAGAGTTAAGCATTGTAAATAGCTGAATATTAGGAAGCGGCTTCTAAAAGTCGCTTCCTAATTAATTCTAAATTACTGTAGCAGATATTACAGTGTAAAAGGCATTAATTGTTATCTGCTTTATTTTTTCGTAATGGGGTTGGAAACAATATTGTATGATATTTTTATGTTATAAATCAAAAGCTGGAAAAACAAGCTCGTTAAAATCGCAAAACTTTTACTTTACCAGATTAGGTAAAATGTTGCCATTGAGAATTTTTAAAGAAAATGGATTTTCTTCATTTTTATTATAGTCAAAGGAAAAGTAACAAAAACGATTACTTTTTCTGTGGGTTATTCTGCTGTTTTTCAGCTTATTGCTCAGTCTGTTATTCTGGAAAGCAATCAGCAATTGGAAAATCTGGCCGATCCTGTCCAAAAACTGGATTTGTTGGTTGGTAGTGGCATTTGATGAATTTTTCAGGCAACGCAGGAACGATACCGGAGCCGACAGAGGCTTAATTCCGATACGGAAAATGCTAAAACTATTATTACAACAAAACAATTTTTATTGATTAAGTGATCAAGATAGTAAGTCAAAAATATAACACAGACAGAAAAATGAAGACAAAATTTTTTATAATTATCGTTACATTATTTTTTATTTCATTGGCTGATGGAACCCTTTACGCGAAAAATAAAAAAAGTAACCTGCCTCATGTTTTGGTTATCGGGATTGACGGGTTGGGAGCTCATGGTTTAGGTATGGCTAAAACTCCCATAATGGATGAACTGATGAAAAACGGGGCGTACTCGCTTGCTGCACGAACAGTTGTTCCCAGTAGCAGTGGCCCAGCATGGAGTTCGATGATTACCGGCACGACTGTCGAACGACATGGGATTGGAAACAACTCATGGACGGTGGATAATAAATTAATGGAACCGGTTTATAAAGGTGATCACAACATGTTCCCGACAATTTTTGGGGAAATTCGCGATCGTGTTCCCGGAGCCGTAATTGGTGCCATTTATCACTGGAAAAGTTTTGGCAATTTTATAGAACCCGATGTATGCGATCTAAGTATTTCTGCAGGATCGGAGGATGAAGCTGCCCAAAAAGCTTGTGATTTTCTAGTTGAAAAACTTCCGAATTTTACATTTGTGCATCTTGATGGAGTAGATCATGGAGGCCATAGTGGAGGATACCGTTCTGCTGAATATATTGAAACAATTGAAAAGGCGGATAGCATGGTTGGCGTGCTTTTGGGTAAACTTAAAGAAACAGGAATGTTTGACAATACAGTTGTTTTTGTTATTGCGGATCACGGTGGGATTGAGAAAACACATGGAGGAACTCATCCGGATGAAATGATTGTTCCTTTTATAATTTCAGGAAAAGGGGTCAAAAGAGGATATGAAATCAAACATCCGGCATTTACCTATGATTTGGCTCCAACTATTGCCTGGATGTTCGGATTAAAGCTGAATGAATGGGTGACGGGGAAACCATTGATGGATGCTTTCTCAAAATAAATCAAATAGTTGAGTATATGAAATGGATTGATTTTTTATTTGTTTTTATATTCTTTGTAATTGCAGGAACTGCCCAAAACCCGGAAAAGATATTGGATCACGAAGTTGTTTTAAAGGAAGGCAAACTTCAACCGTGGACAGAATACAACAATGTACTTCGTTGGAGTATGAATTATCTTGAAAACTGTCCTTCCTACAAAACAAAGTTTGGCGATGACCCGCTTTACCTGGTTACTTCAAAGCTATACAAAGACGGTTCGTTTTGTTACAAACAGAATAATCAGGGCAGTAATGTTTACTGGGGAATGGAAACTTTTAAGAGGTATTACGCCTATACCGGCGATACAGCGGCGCTCGATCCGGTAAGGAAGCTCATTCAAAGGGTGGCGTATTATCATACGCCGTCAGACTGGGTGTGGGCCGATGTGCCAAGAACACAGGACGATACTCCGGATGGTGAATATACCGACGAATGGAGCGGAGTGGACAAAATCTGTATGGTTGCCCTGGGCTATCTGGACTACTTCCGGTTTACCGGAGAAAAACAATATTTCGTGAAAGCCGAAACGATTGCCAAAACCATTCTGGCACATGTTAAGCAAGGTGACAAAAAGAATTCTCCTATCCCGTTTATGGTCAACCTAAAAACAGGTAAAATATTAGACACTTATTGTTCAAACATGATCCTCCCTCTTCAACTATTCGATGAACTTTCGAATGAAATATCTGTCTCTTTGGACAAAAAGGAACTTAAAAGTAAACGTGATTTGCTTTGGAGATGGATACTTGATTATCCGATGAAGAATAATCATTGGTCGGGATACTATGAAGATGTATCTTCCAATTATACTAACCTAAACCAGCAAAATCCTATGGAAACGGCACGGTATATCCTGAAAAATCCCGGGATTGATCCTGATTATAAAATACATATTCCTGCATTAATCCAATGGGTGGAGAACCGTTTTGGTCAGGTGAAAAGGTTTGGTGCAACCAGTATTAAAGAGCAGGATGGATGTTTTAAAGAAATGAGCAGCCATACGGCCCGTTATGCTTCTGTTGTTGCCAAATGGTACGGCGTTTGCCTGGATGAAGGTGTACGTGAAGAGGCACGTGCTTCTTTTGCTCTTTCTACCTATTCAGCTTACAATCAGTACTCTAAAAATCATCAGGCCATTAATTATACTGGAATTGAATATATTGAGCCTTGGTTTTCCGATTCGTACTGGGATTATTTGCCCCATATTCTCGACGGAATGGCCGAGTTGCCAGATATGTTGCCTCCTGGCGAAGATCATATTTTTTATTCTTCATCAATGATTACCAAGGTCGATTATTCTCCCGGGAATATTGCTTATACCTCTCTTGATAAAGCTGGTACCGAACGGATAAAACTAACTTTTGTCCCCGAAGTATTTTCAAATGGAAAGCTCCTCAACGAAAAATATTGGTCTTTCGGAGATTTCCGGGGGATAAACAATGTTTTAATTATTAAAAGACTAGGTGTTAACAAAATAGAAATCAGAAAAAAATAGTTCCTGACTCACAACGAACAAAATGAAAAGGGCATTTCTATTATTGATATTTATTAATTTATTAGTTTCATTGGCAAGGGCGGGAAAGGCAGATTCTTGCTTTTATCTACAGGTTGATCTGGCTAATCGCTGGATTTTGAGAGGAACAGCTTACTCTGAAGCTCCTGTGGTTCAACCCTCTATTGGGTTTGCCAATGAACGAATGAATATTTCGGTATGGGGTTCTTACCCTATTGAAAGACGCGCATACAGCGAGATTGATTTTATTCCTGAATACCAGTTAACTACTAAACTAAGCCTTGGATTTGTTGATTATTTTGCTATCAACGATTCAATCGGGGCTAAACACGGCTTTTTCGATATGAACAGGAAAACCACCATGCATATGTTAGTTGTGTGTTTTGTTTATCAGCCAATTCTTAAAGTCCCCTTGTCAATACAGTATTCCCTGTGGTTTTGGGGCGCTGATCGGAAAGCAATGACAAATGAACAAAACTTTTCATCGTATGTCGAAATAAAATATGAGAAAGACTACGGGAAAGCGAAGGCAACTGTTTTTACCGGGATGACCCTCTGGGAAGGTTTTTATGCTTCTTGCGCGGCGGTAGTCAATGCAGGCATCGGTTTGTCAAAACCAATCACGTTGGGTAACCGGATTTCGATCCCGGCAAAGATTGAGTTCATTCTCAATCCATAATTGCATAATGTTTATATTAATGCCATTTTAACATTCAAATAACCAAATGTCCTGTATATTTAAACAATAAAATATAAATCAACATAACTTTAAATACTACTAAACCATGAAACAGACCATCTATCTTTTATTTACTCTGCTAATAATTAGTTCTCCAGCTATTGCCGGAGATACCGGATTAAAAGGTTTTGTCTTTATCAAAGGAGGAATATTCCGGAGTGGGGATATTCTAACTGACTCTGTCCGAAACAATGTTCGGGTGGATGATTTTGAGATGCTCGATCATCCGGTTACCAACGCCGAATATAAAAAGTTTACCGATGCAACCGGATATCAACCGCCGCTACATTGGATTAACGGACAAATTCCCGATAAGAAAGATGATTATCCGGTCATCTTTGTGAACCGGACAGATGTTGATCATTACCTGAACTGGATTTCAGGGGAAGAAGGTAGAATTTACCGTTTGCCAACCACCGTCGAATTTGAATATGCTTCAAGGGGTGGATTGATCGATAAAAAATATCCCTGGGGAGACAACAGCCCGGAAGGAAAAGCCAACTACGATGAGAAAGCAAACCGCCGGTTCGATCGATGGCAGGATTATCTTCAGCCGGCGCGTTCTAATAAACCTAATGATTATGGTTTGTACAACATGGCTGGTAATATTTGGCATCTGACGGTAAATCTACTCGATCCGGCAGTCACTCCTTTTAAGTACCGGATCACCGATGTGCCCACGCTGGAAGGAAGCCGGATGGGCGGTTCCTGGGCTCGCGGACAGGAATACCTGCGTTGCGGCAACCAGTCGGAATTATCGTCTGGTATCCGGCATCCCGACGTGGGATTTCGTCCGGTACGCCAGCCCGAAGGTGCCGACTGGCGCATTCAGCCCCGGAAATTGTGCGCTGTTTCGTGTGGAAACGGACAGGTTTTTATTAGTTGGGCCCTTCTGGATAATGATACCCAAACTACCCGGTTCAATGTTTACCGATCCGGTTCCAGAAACCACGCGGGATTCCGGATCAACAAGGAACCTGTTAAAAACAGCACAACCTTTCAGGACACTGATCTCATTTCGGGGAAAAGATATCACTATTACATTCGTCCGGTCGATAGTAAAGGAAAGGAAGGCCAGCGTTCAGAATGGACAGGCATCACTATTGGTGAAACAGAAAACTCAGTTGTTGTCGCGTTTAAACCTGTTTGCAAACCTGGTGCTGTTGTCCCTGTCTTTGGCGACCTTGACGGCGATGGAACCATGGATTGTGTCATCCGGCTTGGAAACGGAAATTACGAAATGACACAAGACCCGGGCATTCCCGTCCAGATGGAAGCATTTTCATCATACGGGCGGTCACTGTGGCGAAAGGATATTTGTTATCACGATCATTGTTACGGAAGCGCCAACAACGCTCCGTTCAATGTTTGGGATATGGACGGCGACGGGAAAGCCGATGTGATTACCCGCATTCAACTGGGAGACTCGGTGTTCGTCGCTATTTTGGATGGAATGACCGGAACCGTGAAACACAAAACCCCATGGCCGGAAATGGCTACTGATTTTCAACGGTCTTCCACCCGGATCCACCTTTCAATTGCCTGTCTCGACGGAATTCATCCTGCCGTTGTAACCCAAACGGGATTATATGAAAATGAAGTATTTGTTGCTTATGATTCTGAATTAAGGAAGCTCTGGCAGTTCGACAGTTTTGCCGAAACCAACGGGAGCGGAGGTCATAAAATTGAAATTGCCGATGTGGATGGCGATGGCAAACAGGAAGTTTTCGATGGAACCACCTGCCTGAACCATGACGGGACCATGCGCTGGTCAATTTACAGGCAACATCCGGATATTGTCACTATTAACGATTTCCTTCCCGACCGGCCCGGATTGGAAGTTTACTATGTAGTAGAATCGAATGCCCATGCCGGAGCATATATGGTTGATGCCAATTCCGGCGAGGTGATTTGGAAAGTCAACCGGGAAGATGATCCCCGCTGGACGCACGGCCATATCGGTTATGCCAGCGATATTTGGGAAGGTTCTCCCGGAATCGAGTGCCTTGCGAGCCGCGCCGGTCATGGGGATATAAAACTGGTGCTTTTTTCAGCCGCCGGAAAAATCATTACCGAACCCTTTCCCCGCCACACTCCGGTTGAATGGGATGGCAGTCCCACGAGGGAACTTTTGATCGGGAACGGCAGCAAAATTGGAAAATTTGATGGGGAAAAAGTAGTTGAAATTGCTGATGTTCACCCCAACCAAATTCCCAACGGTTCATTGCTGATGGTTGCTGATTTATATGGCGATTTCCGCGACGAACTGATAATTACCCGATCAAATGCCAACGGGATGCCGGAAGTTCTGGTCGTTACCGCAACCCAGCCGATTGACAAAGCTTATATTACTCCGACTGAAACCAGAGACTACCGTATGTGGCTTGCGCATAATATGGGAGGCGGATACCCTTCAGTTTATTACCAGGAACTTAAAAATCCTCCGAAATAAATATCAAGAATTGAGTTAAAAAAAGTAAAAAAACCAATTACAATGAGAACAATAATATTTCTAATTTTTTCATTTTTGCTGACTACGGTTATAAGCAATGCACAATCTGATTACGATCTGAAACACTGGCCGGAAGGCAAATCACCCGAAGAAATCGGGAAACGGATTGCTGTTAAATTCATCAATACCCCTCATACTTATTACGGTAACACTCATCCCGAAACGCCTCCTGTTCTGGTAACTTATCCTGATGTATGTACCTGGCTGGGCGGGCTATGGTTCTCAAAAGTTACCAAAGACGACGATTTACGCCATCAGCTTGAAAAACGTTTTACCCCTTTGTTCACTACGGAAAAAAATCTTCAGCCCAAAGCAAATCATGTTGATCACAATGTTTTCGGTTCGGTGCCCCTGGAATTGTATATGCAGACCAAACAACAAAAATATCTCGATTTGGGGCTCTATTATGCCGATACCCAGTGGACCCTTCCTGAAAATGCAAAACCGGAAGAAAAAGCATGGGCAGATCAGGGCTATTCATGGCAAACCCGTATCTGGATCGACGACATGTTTATGATTACCGCGGTACAGGTGCAGGCATACCGGGCAACAGGCGACCGGAAATATATTGATCGCGCAGCAAAAGAAATGGTCTGTTATCTCGATAAAATCCAACTTGAAAACGGATTATTTTATCATTCGCCCGAAACCCCTTTCTGCTGGGGCAGGGGCAATGGATGGATGGCAGTTGGGATGGCTGAGTTACTCAGGTCGCTGCCAAAAGATAACCCCAATAAAGACCGGATTATGAACGGCTATCGCAAAATGATGGCAACCTTGTTGAAATATCAGGATCAGGAAGGCATGTGGCGGCAAGTTATTGACGATCAGGAAGCATGGTTTGAAACATCGAGTACGGCCATGTTCACCTATGCAATGATTACCGGGGTTAAAAACGGGTGGCTCGATAAAAAAGAATACGGAACTGCTGCCCGCAAAGCATGGATTGCCGTAACCGGTTATCTGAATCAAAATGATGAACTGACTGAAGTTTGCGAAGGCACCAACATTTTCAACAGTCGTCAGTATTATCTCGACCGTAAACGAATTATTGGCGATTTGCACGGGCATGCCCCCCTGCTTTGGTGTGCCACGGCATTGCTTCGTTAAACAAATAAATGAAAAATAAACTTACTGATTACGAAAATGAAACGAGCCATGATAAAAAAACTTAACACCCATGAAAATCTTTATTTTGGCGAGTTCCATACCGTTGGGGAACAAGAAAAAAGCATTTACACAATTACGAAAATTACACGAAAGTTAAATTGAAAAATTAAAGGTATGAAAAAGTGTATCGAATATCTGAATTTAATTTTAGTCCTTTTAATTCTTTCTTCATGCCAGGGGAAGCGGCCGGTCGATTATGTCAATCCGTTTATTTGTTCGCAAGGCGACCATGGGCACTGGCTACCTGCTGCGCTGGTCCCGTTTGGCCTCGTTGAGGTTTGCCCCGATACTTATCCGGGAAGCCTGACTGCTGACGGTGATTTTGCGCATTCAGGATATGATTTTTCTGACAGCCAGATTCGCGGGTTCAGTAACTTTCATAAAGGAAGTTCGGGCGGCACCAGTATTTGCGACCGTTCCGGCTTACTTTCACTGGTGCCATTTGTCAATGCACCCGACAGTTTTTATTTCAGCCCTGTTTTAAATATCGATAAGAAAACTGAAAAAGCCTCGCCTGGATATTATTCTGTTACCTTGCCCGACGAGCAAATTCATGCTGAATTGACCGCAGAGACGCGTGTAGGGGTTCATAAATATTCATTTCCGGCAGGACAGGTTGCCCGCCTGTTTTTGTACGAAGGAAACCGGCCCCGTTCCAGGGGAATATCATTTTCGTTGAAAGGAAACCAGGAAATTGAGGGCATCCAGTATTGCTATGGCGGAATTTATTTTGTTATGAAATTCAGTTCGCCAGTTCAATCAACGAAAATTTGGAATGGGACAATGCTCGCTGAAGGGGCAATGCTTGATAAACAGGATTCAGGGGGTTTTGTCTGCGAATTTGGCGATTTGCAGGGAAAACCGCTGGAAATCAAAGTAGGTGTATCATTAACCAATATGGATGCAGCCCGAAAAAACCTGGAAACGGAATGTCCTGACCGAATGAATTTTGAAGAAGTGAGGGAAAAAGCACTAGAGGCATGGAATAAAAAACTCAGGTTAATTACGGTTGACGGAGAAGAGGAATATAAAACTATTTTTTATACCGCGCTTTATCATACCTGCTTTTTACCTCAGGTAATCACGGACGTGGATGGCACTTATCCCGGACTTGACCAAAAAACGCATCAGGCCGACGGGTATTTACACTATGGTAATTATGCATTTTGGGATGACTTCCGAACCAAATTTCCGTTATACACGCTTTGGCAACCCCAGGTTTATCGTGACATAATTAAATCTCTGCGCGATTTGTATGAACAGGCCGATAATTGGGGAATTACACCCGAAAACAACCATACACCTCATCAGGGAGAAGGTTTCCGGCCAAGTGGAAAGAACGGGTTTCAGGCATTCAATACCTGCCGTTACGAACACATGCTGATGACTATGACCGATGCTTATTTTAAAGGACTTTTTGACCTCGACCTGAAAAAGGTTTATCCGTACATACGTAACG
>JAGOEF010000329.1 GCA_017997855.1 Bacteroidales bacterium | reverse complement strand
CATTTTATTGAAAAATTACCTGTTCCTGTCCTCAATCGTTTATTGAAAAGGCGTTTTTTGCTGCTTTTAGTTTGTAAATGAATACATTATATACGGTTTTATTATTTCTGGTTATCGGAATAATGGTACGGACGTCGCTGCTATAGTAATGATCCAGCAGTCCCGGGTCGGGTGCAGCAAAGTAACGGCTACTTGTAACGTAGTACGCATCAGAGTTTTTGGCAATAGCTCCGCGCCGCTTGTTAATAAACATGTATTGGTGGCATTTTTCTGCAGGTCCCCTGATATATAGTTTCTTATGCAGAGGATTGGCCAGGTAAAATTCAATATGTCCTGCCGGAAACCAGTTATGTGTGATAAAAACCAGGTTGTTGCCAATGGCGCCGCTTTTCTGTTCGGCAGATTTCATGGCTGAAATTTTTTGTGTTGCCTGTTGCCAGCCGTACATATCCAGACTGATGTCATTTTTGCCCAGTTTTTCTTCGTCGGCCATGGATTTGGGATTGATTAGCCCGAAATTAATTTGCAGCAGGCCTGCAACAATAATGATTACAAAAAATGCCTGACTGATGAGTGCTGGTCTGATGGGTTTTTTCTCTGAATCTAATTGCTTTTGTCGCAAGGCGAAGGCCGATAAGATTAACAGCGACAGGTAGCCAGGGCCACTCCAGTGGGGCAATGTTCGGTTGAAAAGTGAAAGGAGCAGGGCAGCACCAATCAGCGGAAAGCCCGTGAACAGCAAAAATGAGGTAATGCGCCTGTCAAATTCTTTTTTATGCCTGAAAAAGTAAATGATTCCCGAAATGATGATAACAACATTGACAGGGTTGTTGTAAAACACCTGCCCGGCCAGTTCGGCTGCGAAATAATCAAAATGAAGGCGGATGCTGTCGAGAGTGATCCTGTTTCCATGAAATGAAAAACTTGCGAAATCATGCATACTATTCCATATCAGCACTGGCAAAAAAAGTATTATGGATATCAGGCACGCCAGATAGAATCGGGGCTGTTTGAGCAATGCAGTTTTGCTATCTATGAGCGCCATACACAGCATTCCAAACCACAGGGCCAGTGCAGAGTATTTCGATAGAAAAGCCAGGCCAGCAGCCAGAGCAAAGAAAAACAGGTACCGCCATCCACGTTGTGGGAAAGTAAAAAATTTTATTGCAAAGAGCAGGGCGAGCAGCCAGAAAAAGGTCAGCGGGCTGTCGGGCATCACAAAAGTTCCTGAAATCACCGAGCCGTAAAATGAGGCGGTGAATAATAGGGCAGCATAAAACCCTGTTGTATCGTCTTTTATAGTTTTCCCAATACGATATACCAATAGAATATTCAGCGTGCCTATAATTAAGGGTAAGGTTCTCAATCCCACGGCAGTGCCAGTGCCACCGAGCAGCGACGAAACTTTTACCACCAAAGCAATCATCATCGGGTGGTCAAAATAACTCCAGTCCAAAAACAATCCGTAAGAAAAATAATATGCCTCGTCGATGCCCAGGTTGGTAAAAAAAGCGATAAAAAACCTTATTAATGTATTAACAATCAATAAGATGTACAAATATTTTATAACTTTTTTCTCCATCAATACTACGTTGCCTTAAATAACATCCGAACCTTTTTTGATCAGCCATAAACTGCCGGTGAGTTCGTAAAATTTTTCGAGAGGCAGGGTGGTTTTCAGCACACTGTTAAAAAAATTGTATTTCAACAGGTCGTGGTCAATGATTTTGTCGGCCATCTGCCTGTAAAAAACGGTGCCGGGCATGGGTGTCAGTATCGTATAACCGGCATAAACCACCCGGTGCGAGGATGCGTAATCGGCCAGGGCCTTAAAATCGTCTTCCTTATAATCGTTGGGAATCACATAATTTCCCCTCAGCATAATGTTGTTTTGGTCGAAAATATTAATGGCTTCTTCGATAAGCGAGGCCGAAGATGATTTGTTGTATCTTTTCAGTTCTTCTTCGCGGAATGATTCAAATCCGCAGATGACCACTTTTAACCCGGCTTTGGCCAGTTTTTCTATCAGCCAGGGGTATTTCACCGTGGTGTCGAAACGTATGTCCATTACAAATTCCTTTTCGATACCTTCCATAACAATGCGGTCAAACAGTTTGCTGATAAAATCCACATCCACAATGGTATTGGCGTCGGCAAAGCGTACTATTTTATATTCCGGAATTTGTTTCAGTTCTTCGATGATGCTATCCATGCGGCGCTGATAAAAGCGCTTGTCGAACTGAGGCCATATGGAACAGAAAGAGCATTCGTAGGGACATCCCAGGGAAGTGAAAATATAAGTAGCCGGTACGGGCCGGCCCCCGACAATATATGTATTTATCCAGCGCTTGAGCAGGCTTCGGTCGGGCATGAGAAAATCTTCGTTTGCGGCATTCCACTTTGGACGCGGAGGTGAGGTGGGCTGCAGAACCTTGTCTTTGTTGATATACAGGCCGCCGATATGCCCGAAACCTTTATTCTGTGAATGTGCTATTACCACTTCCCTGAAAATATCAGCCGACTGACCAGGGCATACAAGGTCAACTTCAGGTAAGGCAAAATCATTTAATGAGAGCACCGTATGCAAGCCTCCGGCAACGGTAAGTATTTGGGGATTAAACATTTTGGCCTGGCGAAAAATTTCGATGCCAAAGGGAAATTCTGATGCAATAAAGGTCACGCCTATAATATCCGGCTTGATTTGCACAAGGTATTGTCTAATAAGTTCGGGCAGTGGCGGCGAGTCGGGATGGAGGTCATATTCGCCTTTGAGATCGATGAGATGCACATCAAAATCTTTTATGGCTGAAGCGATGGTGAGCAAGCCGAGTGGGGGGCCTACCAATTTTTTGTGTATAAAATGCCGGGCTTCGGCCGGAGCAAATTCCAAAATTTTGT
>JAGOEF010000024.1 GCA_017997855.1 Bacteroidales bacterium | reverse complement strand
GCCATCGGGTGATGTCAGGCTCATGTCGATATCTCCATCGAAGGGATGTTCAATAATGAAACGGATTTCTTCCAGTAGTACGTCCATACCCAGTACCGTATTGTCACTTTCATTAATATTGATGCTTAAGTTTATGCAATGATTGTCGGGAATATTAATCGCAGCATTACATGAAACAGGATTGCTGAGGTCCATGGCAGTGGTGGTAAAGCTGTAAGGCCCTGTCCAAACACTGAACTGACTACCGCAATCGGTCCGCAGGTATACCTCGTAGGTCTGTTGCGATGCCAGACCTCCCAGTGAATAATTTTCAGCGCTTATAGCATCGATAAATGTGCCGGTCTCGGGGGTGATACCTGCAAGACCATAGCTAATCTGAAAAATACTTCCCGGAACACTATGATTCCAGCTTAAATCAACCGATTGAGAACTTAAGCCTGATAAATTCATGTTGAACGGGGGCAAACACTCCGGTTCTGTGCAGGTTGCTGTGAAACTCAACAATTGGGTAATCCCGGTTCCTTCTTCCAGTGAATAAGGTTCCAGTTGGTACACTTCATTCCCGAAAGGATCGTCGAGGGTTAAGCCAATCTCACTCACAAATGCCGAAGGATGAAGAACCAGCGAAATCGATTCGCCGTCGCACAGATATAAGGCCTGTGTCAATGTCTGACCATTATTGAGTTTCAGTTGACCTGTCTCAGAGCCGTTCTGCAATACACTGATATAGCTGTCGCCCCTACCATCACCCCAGGCATCTTCGAGCGTAACCTGATAGTCGCATCCGTTGTCGCATGGTAAAGTAACAAATGACTTCAATATTGACCATGGCGCCAGACCAAAAGGACTCCCGCAATCTGCCTGAATGCGGAATTCATACGAAGTATTTGCAATAAGCCCTGAAATTTCGTATTCGCTGGTCGTGATATTTTGCACCAGGGTCCCGGTACCGGGAATGAAGCCTTGTTGACCATACTCAAGATTCCATGATGTTTCGGAACCCGATGGATTCCAATTGATAAATGCGGTACCCGATGAAACACTTTCAACCGTCATGCCGGTTATGGGACTGCACCCGTATGGAGTAGAAAATGTAACAGGTCCTGTCCACACACTGTTTTCGGCACCGCAAACAGCCCTGACGTAAACATCGTATTGCGTGTTGGGCGTTAGGTTGTTGAGGATATTTACAGCGAACGACGAGGTAATCAGTGTGCCTTCCCCATGCTGAAAACCGGCCGGTCCATATTCGATTTGCCATGAGGATTCTGTTCCACCGGCAATCCAGTTCAGGTGGGCAGATACGGCTGTAATGTTACTTACATAGAGATTTTCGGGCTGGGGGCATGTGGGAGGTATCCTTATCTGCAATTGATCAACGTACAGATAGTACTGAAAAACAGTTCGGTAATTGATAGCAACATACTTCACATTGGCAGGCAGGGTTTGCGTATACAGTTTCCACTCAGCGCTGGCATTCGAAATTTCGGAAGACCAGTTGAAGTCAGTTGTCAGGTTGTTTCCCGAAGTGCTGTATCCAACCCTGAATATTTCGCTGCCTGAGTTGTAACGACGGTACCAAAAGCGGAATTCACGCGTCCCGGTGTATGCCGCAATTTGGGGTGAAACAAGGTATTGTCCGTAGGGTGGACCTGGAGAATAGGAGCTGAACCGGAACGATTTATTTCCCGAGAAGGCAAAACTCGATGAGTGGGTAACCAAATTTCCGGCAGGCGGACTGGCGTTTTGATATACTACAGACCAGCAAGCAGGCGGGGCCGTGGTGCTTTCAAAACTTTCGATAAAATTATTGCTGCTGATTGGGTTGCAGTCGGCTGTAAAGTTAACAGGTCCTGCCCAGCCACTCGAAGCCCCGGAGCAGACGGTTTTCACATAAGCCTGATAGCTGGTGCCTTCGCTCAGCCCGAATATGGTATATGGGTTTGTTGTAATGTTGTCGATAAGAGTACCGCTACCCTGAGTAAACCCACTCAGTCCATACTCAATCTGCCACAGGTTGCCATTGGATGTCCAGCCCAGGTTAACCGACTCGGTTGAGGTACTGAGTACCTGAAATCCTGTAGGAGTATTACAGGTAGGTGCGTTGTCAACCACAATCTGGTCGATTACCACACCAAAGCCATAGCCTGATTGGGCTTTGAACCCGATATAGTATTCCGACCCTGTATTGGGCAATTCAATGGTTCGCTGTGTCCAAGCAGTTACCGCGGTAGTGTACGAAGCGAGTAGAATCCATTCGCCGCTTGCGCTGGTCTTGTAATAAACCCATAGTTTGTCCTGATCGGTATCCCAGTTGTACTGAGCATGCCAAAACTTGAGGCGGGGATTCGAAACTGCCGAAAAATCAAACGCCGGACTTACCATAAAAGTTTCGTTTCCGTCGTAATTGGGACTCGAAAAAAGGGCATTCCCACTTCCCGAATAGGGTGCCGATGGGCTGCCCGAAAAGCCCCCGTAAGATACAACCCAATTTGCAGATCCCGAAATATATTCCTGAGACCAGGCTGTTGGAAAGCTACCCGAGTCGAACGATTCGGTATAAGGAAAAGTGGAAATTTGTGCTTGTGATAGCGTCGAAAGGCAGATGCCCGACAGTATGAGAAATACGATTTTTTTCATAATCAGATTCTAAAACATTCTAACGCAGACCACCTCCATTTGGCTGCATCAAAAAACCGTTAAAGTTAAATATTTTTTTAAAGCAATTCGCCGGCTTTTTCAGGTGATTTTTCCTGATGGTAAACATCAATTGCGACTACAATGGCAAAGAATGCCCAAAATGGAGCCGAAGCCTTATCTGTATCCAGAAAATTATTCATCAAACCATGAATAAAGTAGGTTGTCATGCCGCATATAATGCTGACAATGAGCGTTTTGGTTTTTGGGTCTTTGAGCTTGTAATAAAGTCGTATCGAAGTGAGGTAGAAAACAATCACAATCGCCAGCATCGAAAGCATTCCGAAAATGCCCGATTCCGATAGAGGCCCCAAATACTCACTATGCGCATTTCCCATGTCCCCGGCATTGGTACTGATTATGGTTTTTTCGTAGGAGAACTGATAGGGTGCATATTTAAACTGATAGGTTCCGGGCCCGAAGCCAAACAGTGGTTTTTCCTGAAACATGCGGATAGCACAGTTCCAGCGATTGATACGTTCCAGGTTACTGGCATCGGTGGCAACATTTGAAATTGATTTTACGTGTTCCTGTAAATTTGTTGATGAATCTTGTTTGTTCTGTTCCAGATTCATCATAATCTGACCCTGATACAGTATAAAAAGTGTTCCAACTATACCTGCACCAATAAACAGTGTGCGGATTTTTACTTTTAATTTCAATAAAACAAACAAACCCATCGCAGCAATAAGTCCAACCCAGGAAGCTCGAGTATAACTGAAAACAATCGCAACTACAAAAAGACCCAAAACGCCAAGACTGATTATTCTGGTTATTTTTCGACCCGTTTTGTCGAGAACCATTCCGGCAATTATCGGTATATACATGGCCAGCAATGCACCGTAGGATGTGTGGTCATTAAAAAAGGGTGTCATTACAAAATTCGAAGATTTTTGGTCGAAATAGTGGGGAGCGTGCCTGACTAATGTGTAAATGATTACAATAATAAATGGAACAATATAAAACCAAAACGATTTGTAAATATTGGGTTTATTTTTAAAAACCTGTGTGAGTAAAAAGTAAAACGGAATAATGAACCAGAGTTTTACCATTAAATATTTTAGCGACACCAGTGGCATACTACTTGTAATAGTAGTAATGGCAATCCATCCCAGATAAAAATACAATACCTTGCTTACAGGATGTTTCAGTATGTTTTTATCGAAATCACGGTCACGGATTTGTTTCAGAATAAAAATCAGTAATATCAGAAAAAGCAATGGCTCTGTGGGAAGTGCCATGTCGAAATCAAGGCCGGGAAGAAACTCTTTTAACGGGACGGAGAGAGGTACCAACGCAAACGATAGAATTAACATTTTATCGAGCGCAAAGAGCGAAAATAGTAAAAACAGAAAAACAAGGGGAATAGCGCTAAAAAGGTAAGATTCTGTTAAATATACTATGAGCCCGTTTGCTGCAACAAACAGCAACGATAAAATATAAAATGCCGTTATCTTCTTTTTAGACAGCACTCTTCCGGCTTTTTTCCCTGCGGCTTTCGATGATTGAAATGGTCAGCACCGATGCAAACAATGCACCTAAAACCGAAAACAATACGATGAGCCACCTCACGGGATACGACTTTTTATCGGCTGGATAGGGATGGGTAATTACATGGGCGAATGTTACTTCTTTTGTAGCATGCATATAAGCTTCATCATATTCCTTTTTAAAACGATGTAAATCGTTGATAGCATACCATAAAGTCGAGTCGGTTTTTTGATATTCAGCCCCAAGTTGCTTCCAGTTATCCAGCACTTTTCTGGCTTCATCAAGGCTGCGACCTTCGCTTACCGCTTCAGAGTAGACTTTTACCTGTGTTTTGTAATCCAACAGGTTGTTTTTTTGCCGGTATTCGTTGATTGTACTGGTGAGGCTGTCGATTTCATGCTGCTTGCGGTTCATGCTGAGCTGTTTTAGCTGTAATATTTCAGCGGCTTTTCCACGTAAGAGCACGAGCATTTTTTGCGTATAAAAAGAAAGAATCGAATCAACCATGTCGGAGGCCATCTGAGGATCGATGTCGGTCACCGTAATTTCGATGGCTTCATTTGGGGTTTTCTGAAATGTTACATTGCTCTCAAACTCATTGTTCATCAATGTCTTAAAGTGTGGATGTTTTGGGTCGATACCATAGTGCTCTGCCAGGTTGAAAGCATCAAAAAGTCTGAAACGGATATCTCTTGACTGTATAATTTCGAGCATCTGTTCGGTCTCTGATTCTTCCGAAAAAGTTGAAATATTGGCTGGGTATACAACGGCCACTGATTTGTACTTTGGTTTAATGATAAGCGGCGATGAAATAAACGTGCCGATGGCAGCCGCAGCAATGGCAACTATTAGCAGATGCCATTTCCATTTAAGCGACAGTTCGAAAAGTTTTTGAGTTCTGAAATACTGTTCCATAACATTATAGTTTATTTCGTAGTTTCCTGTTTTAGACAACACTTTCAAAGCCAGTTCCCGGATGCTCCGGGCTTGGCTTTTTTTTTTACTTTCACCATCAGTCAGCAGCAAGACAATTAACCCAAAAAGGAATGCTGACAGAGTACTAACCAAAACAATAAGCCATCGTATCGGATAGGCTTTCTTTTCGGGAATTTCGCCTTTACTGACAACATATTTATGTGGCAGATCCTGCTCAAGGTCTATTTTGGCTTCGGCATATTTGGCTTCTATTTTGGAAAGTTTCTTTACTTCTTCCTGTAACTGGTCACGAAGTTTGGTGTATTGACTACCATAGGTCGCAAGAACTTCAAGGCGCTTCTCGATTTCGGCTACCCCACGCATGTTGCCTTGTGCAAGGGCAACCGCAAGCTGATCATTATACACTTCACTCTGCGATTCAAATTCAAAAATTCCCAGTTTATGAATTTTTTGCAGCGTGTCCTGTATCCCCTGAATTCTATTTTTCAGATTATTGTATTCGTTTTCAACGAGCAGAAATGCTTTCAATGCTCGTTCCCGCTGCATGTTGTTTACCGTGCTGTCGTATAATGCGGCTATATCGTTGGCAATTGATGCAGCAATTACCGGATTACGGTCGTAAACATCAATCTTTACCGACATGTATTCGGTTCGCGTAACTTTTACATTTTTCTGATAATGCCGGTGTAGCGATGTAATGGGATAATCTCCGGTTTTGTCAATGTCGTAATGCTTGAATAAATCGTATTTCTCGATTATTCTATCGCGAATGGCCGACGATTGCAGAATCTGCATCATTTGCTCCACTTGCTCCTGCTCCCCAAATTTTAATAACTCTTTTTCGGCAAAGCTTTCCGACAACAGGCTCTGAGAAATCGAACCCGGTGAGGCCGGATAAAGAATAACTGTCGATTTATACTCAACAGGGATTAAATAACTGATTATAAGTGAAACCACTAAAGCAGCCAGCGAAACATACAGCAAAGGCAATTGTTTTTTAACAATAAACCTGAAAAGATTGTCCGTATCGAAACTGAATTGCTTTTCTTTATCGCTCATCTCAACATTCGGTACTTAATTTTGAATTGGGCAAAGTTATAAAAATAAAATTTGCCACAAAATGTAATTTCATTATTCAGTTCTTCGTTTTCGAAAGCTTACGAAGCAGACATCACAACGATGCATAACATTTTTAGCATTTGAAGTTTATGTTGTATCTTTGCAAAAAAATAGCATTAAGCAATGAGTAATTACTTCGAAGAACCCATTTGTAAAAATTGTATTGGAACCAGTCGAAATATTTTCAGAAAACTGAACCCCGAGGAGTTGGATTATGTGAATGCCCGTAAAACCTGTTCATCCTACCGTAAATCTTCTGTCATTTACAAAGAGGGACAACGAATCAGCGGGATATATTGCATTAACTCCGGTGTTGTTAAAATCTATAAAACTGGAGTGGCTGGCAAAGAACAGATTATTAAGTTTGCAAAGCCGGGCGATGTTTTTGGCTACCGGTCAATAATGAACGGCGAGCCGGCTTGCACCAGTGCAAAGGTACATGATGATGCGGTTGTTTGCCATGTTATTGCCTCCGATTTGTACGCATTACTCCGTAAAAATAACGAGTTTGCCATCGATATGCTTCAGTTGGCGTGTGCAGAATTGGGCGAGGCCAATAACTTTATAACCGATATGGCACAGAAAAGTGTTAGGGAGCGGCTTGCCGAAATTCTTATTTTTATTAAAGATGAGTTTGGTACAGACGCCGAGAATGTCCTTAAGATAACGCTGACACGGGAAGAGTTGGCGAACCTGATTGGTACCGCTACTGAATCGGTAATCAGACTACTCTCTGAATTTAAGTCCGAAAACATTATTGAACTTCGTGGCAGACGCATTAAAATTGTTGATGAGGGCAAATTGCGTAAAATGGGCAACATGTAGGTTGATGCCCGGTTTCAAATGTCGTATGCAAAATCAATAGAGAAAATAATTGGCGGAGGATATGCTCCCGATTCCGAAGAAGCACTGAGATTGTATCAGGAAACCCCCTTGCCATTGCTGATGCATGTTGCCGATTCAATCAGGCAGCAGTTGCATCCCGGTAAGAATGTAAGCTGGATGGTCGATATGAATGTAAACATTACTAATGTTTGCGTGGTGCATTGTAAATTTTGTAATTTTTGTACCGGCATCAATAGTATGGATGCTTACGTTCTTTCGGACGAAGAATACGTCAGAAAACTGGAGAAACTTTTTGCGGCCGGAGGAAATCAGTTGTTAATTCAGGGAGGATTGCACCCCAATCTTCATCTCGATTTTTATACTTCGTTGTTTACGAGGCTTAAAAAACGGTTTCCGGAATTGAAACTACATGCACTCGGGCCACCCGAAATTGTACATCTGTCACGACTCGGAAAATTGAGCTTCCGCGAAACGCTGGTTGCTTTAATGCAATCCGGACTGGATTCTTTACCCGGTGCAGGCGCCGAAATACTGAGTAACAGGGTGCGAAAATTGATAAGTCCGGCAAAATGCTCGGCTGAGGAATGGCTGGCTGTGATGTCAGAGGCACATCAACTTGGACTCAGCACATCGGCAACCATGATGTTTGGTCATTTGGAAAGTATCGAAGAGCGAATTCAGCATTTAATTATGCTTCGCGATTTGCAATCGAAAAAGCCTGAAGGGGCTGCCGGCTTTTTGGCTTTTATCCCCTGGCCTTTTGCAATGACCAATACCCGTTTGCTGCGCGAGCATCCGTCTATTCAGCCGGTAAATGCTTCCGAGTACCTTCGTATGATAGCCATCAGCCGCATTGTTTTGACCAATATCCCCCATATTCAGGCATCATGGCTTACGGTGGGGCCCGAAACAGCAGCTCTTAGTCTGCGGGGCGGTGCCGACGATCTTGGGTCGGTAATGATTGAAGAGAATGTGGTTTCGGCAGCTGGTGTGCAATATACGCTGGATGCTTCAGCCATGAAAAAACTGATTGAGTCGAATGGTTTTGTGCCCCTGCTTCGCAATCAGCATTATCATTACCTCTAAAATCCGGGTTTTCTGACAGCATGATATATTTTTCGAAACATTTTTTGAATATTTGTTGAAATTTCCTGATATGCTGATTAATGGTGCTGAACTTTGGAAGGAATATGAACTGATCGATACGGGTAACTTCCGTAAACTCGAGCGTTTTGGTTCCGCAATAGTATCCCGTCCTGAACCTCAGGCGTGGTGGAATACCGCTTTACCCGAAAAAGAATGGGACAAATTGAGTCATGCCGTTTTTACCCGTGCCATCAGTAACGACGATTTGGGTCAGGGCGAAAAAGGAAACTGGAAGCTGATGAAAACCATGCCTGCTGATTGGAAAGTTTGTTTCACCCTGAACAACAAAAAGTTGTCGTTTCAGTTGGGAATGAGTGCTTTTAAGCATGTGGGCTTATTCCCCGAACAGGCTGCAAACTGGACGTATATCTACAATTCGGTATCAGCAATTCCTAAGCCATGCCGTGTGTTGAACCTGTTTGCATATACCGGCGGAGCGTCGCTGGTGGCAAGGGCTGCCGGAGCCGAGGTGTATCATGTCGATTCGGTAAAGCAGGTAGTAACATGGGCAAACCAAAACATGCTTGCATCCGGTTTAACCGATATTCACTGGGTTGTGGAAGATGCGACGAAGTTTGTTAAGCGCGAAGCTACCCGCGGAAGCCGGTATCAGGGCATTATACTCGACCCACCGGTGTATGGCCGTGGACCTGCCGGTGAAAAATGGACTCTTGCTCAACATCTCAATCCCTTGCTTGAATTATGCAGGAAACTTCTCGATTCCAATAACTCATTTATACTGCTCAACACCTATTCGCTGGGTATTTCGCCATTAATTACCGATAATTTAATCCGGTATCATTTTCCAGCTGCAAATCCCGAAAGTGGCGAAATCTATATCGCCGATGCAGTGGGAAGAAAATTGCCGCTGGGCGCCGTTACCCGGTTCAGAATTTAATCGACAGGTAATAATTATTGCAATAAGGTCTTGAAACATTTTTTTACCTCGACAATACTGTATATTTTTATCACAGTAAAAAATTCATTTGCATGAGCACAATTATTGCCCCCTCGATGCTGTCGGCAAACTTTCTGAACCTATCAGCAGACATTGATATGATTAACCGTAGCGAAGCCGATTGGTTTCACCTCGATATAATGGATGGTGTGTTCGTGCCGAATATTTCGTTTGGGCTTCCGGTGGTAAAGGCCATTAAAAAAGATGCGCATAAACCCCTCGATGTACACCTGATGATTGTGTCGCCCGAAAAATATATTCAGGCTTTTCGCGACGCAGGTGCCGATATTCTAACGGTTCATGTGGAAGCCTGCACACACCTGCACCGCACCGTTCAGGAAATTAAAAATGCAGGCATGAAGGCTGGAGTTTCATTAAATCCACATACTCCGGTGCAGATGCTCGAAAATGTGATTGCCGATATCGACCTGGTGCTGGTGATGTCGGTGAATCCCGGCTTTGGCGGGCAAAGTTTTATTCAGTCGACCTACCGCAAGCTGGAATTGTTAGCGGAGTTAAAGCAATTCGACAATCCTGATTTAATTATTGAAGTGGATGGCGGAGTTACCCTCGAAAATGCTCCCGAACTGGTGAAAGCCGGAGTAAATGCACTGGTGGCAGGTAATACAGTGTTCGCATCGAAAAATCCTGTCGAAACCATTCGGCAATTGAAGCTGGTGGGATAATTTTTGGGGTAATGCAAGCAATAAAAGATAACGATTATCTGGAATTCAGAATGCAGGTGACAGAATACAGAAGGGGCATTCTTTTACAATTGTCAGCCTAAGTAGCGCAGCGGTAATAGAATTTGTCACTCTGACTAGCGAAACGTAGTGAAGTGCTCATCGAAGGGTGAATCCGAAGACGTTTTCTCTCTAAACCCCTGTCTATGCTTCGATTAGCCTTCCGCTACGCTCCAGTACTCAGCATGACAGGGGCTTTATCAATCAGGTAACATTCATCTCTGGCTGAAATTTCTAGTTTCTAGGAGCAGCGGGTTTCTCTCTCCCAACGAAATACCACCTTCTGTATTCTGACTCCTGTATTCTACCTAACTACTTTCCATTCAGAAATTCCTCTAGATAAGCATACCTCTCGGTAAGTTTTCCATCGCTGCAAATGGTACCCCGCATAATGATTCCTTTATCATCGCCACGAACAATAGCCGGAATCACTTCCTCAATAAAGCGTGCCCCAAACTCACCCGAAGCATCGCGCGGCAATTCGCCGGGCAGGTTATCTACAGCCATTACAGTAACATTGTTTTTGTCGAAAGCATTACATTCTTTCTGAGTTATCGGATTGTAACCATAAAAAGGTTCCTTTATGCTTGATGAACGTAATGTGGAAGGTATCGGGTCGATCAGATCGCAGCTTACATCGGCAATCAGTTGAATGCGAAAGTCCGGAGCCTGATAGTCGGCAGGTTTTAAAAAAGCCGGTGAATTCTGATCCCAGAAATGGCAGGGAATCCAGATGTCGGTAACTTTCGAAAATGGGGTAAATGTTGATACAAACTCGTCAGGGTGTTTAAAGAAATACGGGAAATCTTTCCAGCCGCCGTCTTTGTGTTCCACATACTCATCAGCATCGATCTGACAAATTACAGGCTCGTTAAACTGTTGGGTAAGAAATTCTTTCGCTGTAACCATTTTTAATTTCAGCCCCGAAAGTGTCTCCATGGCACCCATTCCAACGCGACCTTTGCCTGTGATAAGAATTTTCAGGTTTTTCGCCAGTGTTACATGCTTGAGTTCTTCCATCATTTCGCTGCGGTCGAAGCACTCTACGGCACGCTTCAGTTGGTAGTCTCCGGTGCGCAATCCCCATCCCAGCATGGCATTATATGCGCCAACTATTCCCGCCCAGCGACCGAAGGCCACTACCCGGGTTCCGTTTTCGTATGTCAGACACTCATGGTCGACCATGGTGATTTTTTTTGCAACCAGTGTTTGCAGCAATGGACGATTATAACTCTGTTTCTTATGGGTGTGAGAAAAAAAATGGTATTGCTTGTCGGGAATTAATTCGGGTATATGCACTTCTTTAACTCCCATCAGTACATCACAAACCGACATGTCGTCGGCCATGGTAATGCCCTTTTCGAGATATTCATTATCGGTAAAACAGCGAAGGGTGCTTTTTTGCACCACAAAATCCGCTTCAGGAAAATGCCTCATGGCTTCGAGAACATTATCAGGCGTCAATACTACCCTTCTGTCAGGCGGGGTCTTGGTTTCTTTCAGTATGCCGATGCGGATTTTTTTTGTCATAACCAAAATTTTTAAGTTCAGGGGGGTAAAAATACAATTTTTAGGTCGAAAACCTGCACAATTTGTGCAACATCAAAGATTTTCTTGCACTTTGCCTTCGTTTGTTGTATATTTGCAGCCTTGTTTGGGGCTGACATGGTATTGACAGCAGATGAGGTGATTGTGTAAGCATGCCGGGCTAGGTGGATTAACCCGTAAAACTGATCCGCGACCAAACAACTGGCGCAGATAACTTTGCTCTTGCAGCTTAATTTTACGACAGTAAAATGAGCCTAATTCCGACACAAGGTGTTGGAGCGGGACATCTCCCGGATGGACAGACCCGGTTCCGGTCCGATCAGGAGGTGGCAGCAATTCCGGGGTGGTTGTGGTAAGCTTCGTTACCACAGCGAGAAACAGAAGATACGGAGTTGTTTTGGATGCCTGTTTTCGCGACAATTCCCGACAATCAATAACAGGATAAGCATGTAGAAAGCCCTTTTGTCTCCTGTTTGGACGCGGGTTCGATCCCCGCCAGCTCCACAAACTCAGGAAAAACCTTACGCTTCGGTGTGAGGTTTTTTTTATCCCTTTATTATATTGTTCGACCATAATTCTTGTAAAAACTTTTCGAGCGGCATAATTTCTATGTTGTCAATTTTACGGTAATAAGGATCTTTGCTGACAACAATCAATCGTTTTACATCATATTCCGAAGCAAATTGCCTGAGGCCTTTTACATGTTTTGACTGTATGTTTTCATTCGACTTTACTTCGATGGCTATTTCGCCATCACCCAGAATAAAATCAACTTCAATTTGAGTTGCAGTCCGCCAGTAACTAATGTTGTAATGTAGACCGGAATACCTGCTGTGTGCATAGAGTTCAAGATAAACGAATTGCTCCAAAGCTTTACCGTATGCCTCGCTTTTTTCGGCTAAATGATTTTGGCTTAATAAATAGTTGGCAACCGCAATGTCGAAAAAATAGAATTTGGGTGAAGCAACAACCCTTCTTTTGGCTCTCCGCGTAAAAGCCGGAACGAATCGACCAATTAATGTATCTTCGAGTATGCCGAAATATTCTTTAACCGTTACCGAGCTAACACCACAATCAGTTGCAATATTTGAATAATTTACCAATTCAGCATTCGAGAATGCTGCACTTTCGAGGAATTTTGTAAACGCTGACACGTTTCTCAACCGAGCCTCCGAAATAATCTCATCGCGCAAATATGAACCAATATATGCATCCAATAAACGTTTCGGATTTTCAGATAAATAATGTCGGGGCAAAGCTCCCCGATTCAAAATTTTGTTAAGATCGAAATTGTGAATTTCGGGATAAACCAGTGGATATAATTCGTAACGCAATGCCCTGCCACCTAGTAAATTAACACCAGAACGAATAATTTTACGTGGACTGGAACCGCTCAAAATAAACTGAGTCCCTTTGTTAACTATTAACCAATGTACCTCATTAAGCAACTCGGGAATCCTTTGAATCTCGTCAATTATTATTGGCTTTTCAGTTGGGTTGGCCTCAACAATTTCTCGTAGCAAATTTGAGTTATGGCTGAATCTTAGGAATTCGGAGTTTAGCAACAAATCAATATAAATTGAATCGGGAAACATCATTTTCAGAAGTGTGGTTTTTCCTGTTTGTCGTGCTCCCCATAAAAAAGCCGATTCTTTGCCAATTCCTTCAAATATTTGTCTTCGTAAATACATAAAAAATTAAAGTATAAGTTAAAAAAATCAATGTAAAATTAAAGTAACATATTGAATTATCCAAAAATATTTTTCGATTTGTATTAATTTTGGTCAGAATTACTTTTGTTGCATCTGAAATTTCTCCATTTACTTGAATTATTTTTGATAATCC
>JAGOEF010000328.1 GCA_017997855.1 Bacteroidales bacterium | reverse complement strand
CCTTTCGAAATGGCAATCGATTGCATCCAGGGACCCGGAACATACTCCAGACCATAGGGCGTTGCCAGCCCGTAAAAGTTAGGGATGTTTTCGGTCATCATTTGCACATAGCGGCCGCTTAAACCCAGCAGTTTAATCTGCTTGGCACCGGTACCTGCGTCACTGTAGGCTGCATCAACCGAAGCATTGGTTTCGAAGCTTTCGCCCAAATTGCAACACGCGGCCTGCTTCAGTTCGCCATCATTAATTTTCTGGGTTACCAGCGGATCAAGCCGGTCGAAAGTAGTTGTGTTAGCACGTTCACCCACAGTAACTTCATCGAGCAGGTTACTCTCAGTCAGCACGACCTCTATATGTTGAGATTTTCGGGTAATCGCAATAGTATCGGTGGTAAAACCCACGTAACTCACAATCAACAAACGGGCGTTTTCAGGTTTTTCGATGATAAATTTGCCGGAAACATCGGTCACAGTGCCAATTTGGGTTGCGTACCAATATACGTTTGCACCCGAAAGTGGCACAATCTTTCCGCCATCGCGGTAGCTTACACTACCTGTTACCTGAGTAAATACCGCATTAGCAATACACAGGTAAGCTATTATTAATAAAATTGTTTTGAGTTTCATAGTATTTCAAGTTAAAATTACACAACAGTAAGCAATTCACTATTGCGCTCTCATAACCTGAAAGACATGACATTTTCGGGATCAGACTGATTAAGTAAACCCAATAAAGGAGGTAAATGAAGTCGTTTATTATTGTTATATTCAGCTATTCTGCCTTTATCTGACAATCCGGTTTCACCAAAATATAAACTCAGTAAGGGCAAGAGGTCGATTACCCCGGGAGTAATTTTATCATAAACAATTGTCTGGACAACCGGAACAGTAAAATAATAGCTGCTACATGATTCAGAATCGTCGCTGGTCTCGCAGGCACACTGATTACATTCGCCAATAGCATGGGTACAGGCATGATGATGATGTTCGTGTTCCGAGCCGTTTAACACACTGAATTCCAATTTTTCGATGTGGCACAGTTTGCAATAGTGGTCAATTATAAAAAAACCAATGCTTCCTGCGGATATCAGCAGGGCAAAAAACATTGCATATATTTTTCGCGCCTTCATTTTCTTTTCTAACCGCAAATATCGCAAATTGTTCAACGCAACAAGCCATTCAAATTATTTTTATATTATAAACCCTTATAACTTTATAAGCAAGTGATTCAACACTACATTTTTGTATACGGAGTTAAAAATAAAAATGTAATATTTACTGAACCAAATAATCTGTATTTTTGTTATAAACCAAAAAATCGTCATGGACAAAATAAAAAAAGACTACAGTAACGCAGATATTACCGTAACCTGGCAACCCCATCTTTGCATTCACAGCACGGTATGTTTTGCCCGGCTTCCAAAGGTTTTCCGACCGAATAAACGTCCATGGATTGTACTCGATCAGGCCGAAACCGATGCAATAATTGAGACTGTAGACCTGTGTCCGACGGATGCTTTAACCTGGCGATGGAACGATGCACTAAAAAACAAACAACAAAACCAAAACGATATGGACAACAAAAAAGAGACGACCAGTGTAACTGCTAAAGTATTCAGCAACGGGCCATTGTTGCTTCCCAAAGAAGTAATCCTCACCGATGCACAGGGCAAAGAGTTGAAAGCCGGACAGGATAAATACATCTGCCGCTGTGGCAAATCACAGGGCAAACCCTTCTGCGATGGTTCTCATATGGCTACAGGTTTCGAAGGATAAAAATACAAAGATCCATACACTGGTAAATCGGTATAAATCATCTGTACTTGATTCTTCAACAGGTTGGAAGTAGCGCTTAGTTCACTAAATGTTATCGTCATGTGATTTTAATAATTACATAGTATAGCATCAAAATGGCAGGTGAACATTTTTGAATTTATTTTTACAAATGAGCACTGTGTCTCCGTGGGAGCATTGATTCTACGATAACCGTGTGCTGTGTGAGTTTACAACATTCATCATCTCAATATCAAAAACTTACATTATAGGTAAAAATCTCTGAGTTACGTGATTCACAGATTTTATTAAAAATTAAGGTATAATTTTTGTAAAAAGATTATCTGTTGTAAAAAAACATGTATATTTACGCAACCATTTTTGGGTTGTAACGTATAGATAAAAAAAACTTAAAAAGAAAGGAGACCATGCTATAAGAAAAGATCTACGCATTTAACCAAAACCTAACGAAGATGGACATTCGCAAACTTACGGATCAAGAACTGGTAGAGAGGTTTGTTAAAGGCGATGATGCAAGCATGGAAATCTTAATCAGACGCCATAAATCGAAAGTGTTTACGTACCTGATGATGTCGGTGCGCAACCGCGATGTTGCCAACGATTTGTTTCAGGATACGTTCATGAAAGTGATACAGTCGTTGCGATCGGGTCGCTATAAAGACGAAGGACGATTTCTACCGTGGGTGATGCGTATTGCCCATAACCTCACCATTGACTATTTCAGGAAAGAGCGTAACCTGAATACACGCTCGAACGATGACAACGAGGTGGATTTGTTTAATTCACATAAGTTTTCGGATGCCAATATCGAAGATCGTTTGGTTGAGGAGCAAATCTGCACCGATATCCGCAGTGTACTCGAATTGCTGCCCGAAGATCAGAAGCAGGTTGTTCTTATGCGGCATTACGGCGGCATGAGTTTCAAGGAAATTGCCGACCACACCAACGTAAGCATTAATACAGCTCTGGGTCGCATGCGCTATGCCCTGATTAACATGCGCAAACTGATTGAAGAAAACCAGATTACCCTGACCCGCTGACCCGTTTTCATGCAATACATGCTGTTGTTTCGATAACGGCATTTTTTTTGCAGAATCCTGCATTCGG
>JAGOEF010000023.1 GCA_017997855.1 Bacteroidales bacterium | reverse complement strand
CATCAATTTTGGCTTTAGTGGAGGTACAAATCAACTGTCTTGCTTCAATTCGTTGGAACACCAAGGAAAAAGATTTAGGATAATTCAATTATAAAAAACAACATAACGCAATATGAATAAGAACCATTCCGATTTTATTTTATTCAAAACAGAAGACGAAAAAATTTCGGTAGATGTTCGGTTTGAGGATGAAACAGTGTGGCTAAATCAAGACCAAATGGCATTGCTTTTTGGAAAAGCCCGAACTACCATTACCGAACACATATTAAATGTTTTTAAGGAAGGTGAATTAAATGAAGAAGAGGTGTGTCGGATTTTCCGACATACCACTCAACATGGTGCAATTGAAGGGAAAACGCAGGAAATTTCGGTAAAACATTACAATCTTGATGTTATTATTTCAGTAGGGTATAGGGTAAAATCGCAGCGTGGCACGCAATTTCGTCAATGGGCAACAAAACGTCTTAACGAATATATCCGCAAAGGTTTTACGATGGATGATGAACGCCTTAAAAATCTGGGAGGAGGAGGCTATTGGAAAGAATTATTACAACGAATACGCGATATTCGTTCATCAGAGAAAGTATTTTATCGTCAGGTACTTGATATTTACGCAACGAGTATAGATTATGACCCTGATACTGAAATTTCGATTGCATTTTTCAAAAAAGTTCAAAACAAAATTCATTATGCTGTACATGGACAAACAGCAGCCGAGGTAATTTATACCCGCGCTGATGCCGAAAAAGAATTTATGGGTCTGATGACTTTCTCGGGCAATCGTCCCTACCTGAAAGATGTTGTGGTAGCAAAAAATTACTTGGACGAAAAGGAACTTCGCTCGCTCGGACAAATTGTATCAGGGTATTTGGATTTTGCAGAGCGTCAAGCCGAAAGAGAACAGATAATGACAATGAAAGATTGGGCTGAACATTTGGATAAAATCCTGACAATAAGCGGTGAAAAATTATTGCAGGGTGCTGGCTCTGTAAGTCATGAAATTGCCATTGAAAAGGCGACGACAGAGTACAAAAAGTATCAACAAAAAACATTGAGTGAAGCCGAAAAAAATTATCTGGAAAGTTTGAAAATATTAGAAAATAAAACGAAATAATCGAAATTTCATTCTTCGACACAATCTACCCACCAAATATCCAAAACACCGCCCATGAAACCCATCCTCATCCTCGCAATTATCGGTTTGCTGGCATGCTCATCGCCGCAGAATGCGAATAATAACACTCAGGATAAGGTAGTGATTGAAGCCGAAGAATGCAGCAATTTGTATGCGTTTGATAACTACTTTATTGATCTTGATGCGAACAATGCCGTGCTGATAGATGGTATTCCGGCAAAACATTTTAAAACATGTTCGAAGTATGCACACCGGTTCCGGAATATTGTGACCGATTCGGTCTATCTTAACGGGAGGTCGTATATCGTTGATAAAAACGAGGAAAAAGGCATTTACAACATCAACATTGTTGAAGGGAAGAAGCAGACGGGTACTATAAAACTGCCGGTAGAAAGGCCGCTGCCCGAGGTTCATGAGTACTCCATTTACCTGCTGCCGTACCAGAACGACATCATCATGTTTATGGAAGACATGTACACCACCCGATATACAATTTGTAAATACAATGCCGGCGGCACTGAAATCATGCGTACGGAGCTTGAACACACCTATATCACCCACCCTGATCCCAACACCAACGAGTACAATCGATACCTGTATTTTTACGGCCTTACCGGGTGCCAGATGATTTTTAGTTCACACATTGCCTTTGCCGATAAAAACAAAACCATTGTTCTGTCGATGGACGACTTCTCAACCAGCGAATACGACAAAACAGCCAATGGAATTATTCTCGATGAAAACGAAAAAAGCCTGATTGGCATTGTATCGAAGGCCGACGACCGTTTTTTGGTACAGATGACCGACAACACACGGTACACTTTCGAAATACCTTACAGCAGTGCGGCCTGCGATTTAATTCTACAGGGACATTTGCTGTATATTGCCAATTACCATCCGATAGCCACCAGCTCTAGCCTGCATTGCTTCGACATGAATACCGGAAAAATGAAGTGGACTGCCGATGTAAAGCAAATTAATGCCTCGCACTCGGAATATTATAACAAGGTGACATTGAGCATGTATAAGAATAAAATTATCATGGAAGGCAACGAAGCCTATGGTGATTATGTTCAGTTGTTTGATGCTGAAACAGGTAAACGACTGGCAGTATTCGGCGATTTCATCGAAGTGAAATAATACTTTACAAATTTGAATTCCGTCATAAAACAAATAATTACGCGATATGAATCCACTCGAAGTTTTTCAACAGGAAGCACCCGAAGTTGCCGGAGCATTCAACGGCTTAATTGAAGCCTTAAAAAACACCACCGGCCTCGACGCAAAAACCAAGCAACTGGTTTACATCGGTATCAAGGCATCATTGGGCGACACTACCGCCATTTATTACCATGTTCCCATGGCAAAAAAACTGGGCGCTACCCGCGACGAAATACGCGACACAATTCTGATTACCCTCTCGGTATGCGGACTAAAAGGTGTTGCCTCCTGCCTCCCGACAGCCCTGGAAGTGTACGACAAAACTGAGTAAGGCAAAAATGGCAAATGTCTGATGTCTGATGTCAGATGTTTTGAAACGGGTTAGATGGAGGGGGTTATTCCCGACAGCACTCCCCACATTTGACTTTTGACTTTTGACATATCCAACCCGACCTGTAATTATCCTACCCGAAAAAAAACGTTTCAACATTCCATACACTTACGCCAATGAGTTCGTCTTTGTTGAAAGCATTGCGGTTATATTCCCTGAGGGCTTCAACCAGACCGGCTGCGGCTGAATCGTCAATGCCCTGCACAAACACCACATTGTTGTAGCCGGGCCATACGGTATTGTCCATCCTGTGGTTACCAAGGGGCAATCGCGCTGCCACGTTGTCGAAAATCTGATAACCGTTTACCGACGCATCATCAAGAATGGCTGTTATTATGTGGGTGGTACTCACATTGCACGAAATGTAAATTGCTTTCATAGGGTTAATGGTTTTTTTCGTTTTTCAGGGCACGACGGTTCAGGCTCAGATAAATGCAGGGCACCAGATATAGGGTAATCAGCAGCGACACCAGCATACCGCCTGTCATGGTAATGGCCAGTGGTACCCAGAGTTCGGAGCCCATACTTCTACTGAATAGCATAGGAATCATAGCCAGAATGGTAGTAAGCGATGTCATCAGCACCGGACGGAGGCGCGAACGTCCCGATTCAACCACAGCCCTGACCACAGGCACACCCCTGGCCCTGAGCAGATTGGTATAGTCCACCAGCACAATGCCGTTGTTTACCACAATTCCGAGCAACATAATCACTCCGACAAAGCTAACAATGTTCAGGTCGGTACCGGTTATGACAAATGCCAGTATGACCCCGATTAAGGCAAAAGGTATGGCAAACAAAATAATAAATGGTGATTTCAGCGACTCGAATTGCGAAGCCATCACCATAAAAACCAGCAAAATTCCAATGATAAAAATGTAGTTCAGATTCCCGAAGGATTCTTCCTGGTCGGTGATACGACCACCTACATCGACCATCACCGAGGGATCGGTTTCGGTTTCGTCAATCATGCTTCTTACGACTTCTGCGGCATCGCTTAGTGCAAGATTGTTGAGGTTTGCACCTACGGTAACAATGCGCGAGCGACTTTCGTGCTTAATTTCGAGCGGACCATAGGCTTCCGAAACATGGGCAACATCTGAAAGCCTTACCTGATTCCCCAGCAAGGTGGTAAGGTTTATTTTTTTCAGGTCGTCGATGCTGTTCCGGTTTTCGGGCGAGAACCTCACCACTATTTTATATTCCTCGCCTCCATCGTTGAGGGTTCCTGCTTCGGCACCATATACTCCCTGCCTCACCTGCATGGCTATCATGGCTGTGTTGAGTCCTGCAGCTGATGCTTTATCTTTGTCGATGATTATCTGGTACTCCTGCTTTCCCAAATCGATGCTGGTTTCGACATCGGAGAAACCGGGGTGTTGTTTCAGCTTTTCGGCAAAAACCATGGCAGTGGCATTAATCAGGTCGTAGTCTTTTCCCGTGATTTTTATTTCGATGGGTTTGTTGTTGCCCAGCAACATATTCTGCAGCATTGAACCCCCTGTAACCTGGTAGTTTTCGATTTCGGGAATCTGTGCAAGCCGCAGCCTGATGTTCTCGGCAATCTGCTGTGCCGAACGTGTTCGCTCCTGTGGCAGACACAGGTGTGCACTGATAGTTGCCTTGTTTTTCCCTTCCTTAAAACCAATTCCGGTAAGCAGGTTCGATTCGGTTTGTCCAACCACAGTATATTGCGACACCATTTCGGGAATTTCGTCACGGTAAATCTGCTCCACCTGCCTGGCAATGCGTTCGGTTTCGGCTACACTGGTACCCACTTCGGTTTCGATGTTGGTTATTACATCACCGGCATCAAGGTCGGGAATATAGTTTGTTCCCATGCGTGTGAACAAAAATATTGAAAAAGCAAATAAAGCCAGCGACAAAACAATGGCTGTAAACTTTGCACCTACGACCCACTGTAGCGAACGGGCATATGCGTTTTCGAACGACAAAAGCCATTTTTCGCTGAAAGCATATAAACGTGTCCGCTTTTTTTGTTGGGCATAGGGTTTCAGCATCACCGATGCCAGCATGGGTGTAAGGCTGAGAGCCACCAGCAGCGATGTTGCCATGGTGATGGTTACCAATACAGCCAGCTGTTTGAACAATATCCCCACAATGCCACCGGTAAACATGAGCGGAATAAACACACAAATCGTTGTAAGGGTGCTGGCGGTTATGGCATTACCCATTTCGGAGGTACCAAAAATGGCTGCCTGTTTGGGGCGCACACCATTTTCGATATGCCGCGTAATGTTTTCGAGTACTACAATGGCATTGTCCACCACCATACCAATGGCTATTATCAACGAAATCAGCGAAAAAATATTGATGGTGTAACCCAGCAGTTTCATCGCAATAAATGCAACAATCAGCGAGGTGGGAATTGTCAGGATAACAATAACACTGCTCCGAACTTCGCGCAAAAAGAGGAAGACCACCAGAATAACAAACAAACCGGCGTACCAGATGGTAGAACTGAGGTTGCTTGTAACTTCCTTGATGATTTGTGCCGTATCGAAAACAATATTGGCCTTTATGTCGGGTGGCAGTGTTTTGAGTATCCGCTGCATTTCGGACACAATACCAAGATACACTTCGTATGAATTGGCATCGGATTGTTTTTGTATGAACAAGCCGACAGCCTTATGCCCTTCGCCGAATGCCCTTTCGTCTTTTTCGCGGTATCCGTCGGTAATTGTTGCCACATCGCGCAATCGGATGATCCGGTTGGCAAACGAAACAAGAGCAATGTTGCCCAATTCTTCGACCGAACGCACTTCGCCGGGAATTCTCAATGCAAAATCGTATTTGTCGAACTTGATATTTCCACCGGGAATACTCAGGTTTTCGGCCTTCAAAATGGTGCTGATCTGCGCAATGTTCATATTATAGGCTTTCAGCTTCACCGGATCGACCTGAATATTAATTTCGCGCGAGGCTTGCCCGATGATAAAGGCAGAACCCACCCCGGGTACTTTTTTAAGTGGTTCAATTATCTGATCGTATGCTATTTTTTCTAGTCCGATATAGCTTTCTTCTGCCTGTATGGTATATACCACTACAGGAATCATCCCGCTGTTTATTTTCATGATATAGGGGCTCATGGCGTCGGCCGGCAACTTGCTTTTTGCCAGTTCCATAAGGTCACGTGCCGAATTTGCAGCAGCCGTAACATCGGTTCCCCATTCGAACTGCAGCGAAATAAACGATACATTTTCGCGGGATGAGGAGGTCATTTTCTTTAGTTTTTCGGTGCCCGAAAGAACCACTTCGAGGGGATTGGTTACCTGCTTCTCGACATCTTCGGCCGAAGCGCCCGGATAGATGGTAATCACTGTAATGGTGGGAAGTTCAACGGCAGGAAGTAAATCACGCGGCAGCGAAACCCATGCAGAAACCCCGAAAAGGAGTATCGCAAAAAAAACCATGGCCGTGGTAACGGGACGCTTTACCGTAAGTTTAGGCAGAAACATATCAGTTCGATTTTAGATTAACCCGATCACCGCTTTTCACTTTATTTTTGCCCTGGGTCACCACGGTATCGCCACTGGCAATACCATCAACCGCAATCCACTTATCGATGGTTTTCAGTCGTTTTACGGGTTTACGGGTAACCACACCACCGGTAACCACAAACACAAAATCTTCGGGGGTACCGGGCTGGCGGTAGATGGCGTCTACCGGAATAAACACAGCTGAAATTTCGTGCTTACTGAAAACAACACGTGCGAACATCCCGGGCTTTAGGTCGCCGCTGCTGTTGTTCAGTTCGATTTCGACAGGAGCCGTTCGTGTGGTGGTCGACAATATTGGTTTGATATAGCGGACTGTACCCTTGTATTCCTTGCTGCCCAAGGCATCGCAAACCACGCTGATCGACTGTCCTTTTTTAATTCCTATGAGGTCCCGTTCATTCACCTGAATTTCGGCCACAATGGGGTTAATCTGCATCAGCCGCAAAATGCCCGAAGTATTTGAATATCCCGGGTCAAGGTTAATGTTGAAAAAGTAGTTCTCGCCTTCTTCAACAAGATAATCCACAATAATGCCATCGAAAGGGGCTATCACCGAAGTGTTGTTTTTAAGCATCTGTGTTTTTACCTCCGAGGCTTCGAGTTTGGCCTTAAGATGGTCGTAGTCGATTTCGCTGATACTACCCTTTTCGCGCAGACGGCTCACCCTATCATAATCTTTCTTTATCGCCTCATATTCGATGAGGGCCTGAGTGAGCAATTCAGCCGACAACTCAACCAACAGGCTGCCTTTGGTTACAAAGCTGCCTTCGCTGTAATAGAATTTCTCGACTTTTCCAGGCATTGACGACCCCAGGTTGGCCTCTTTATTGGGCAAAAAAGTTCCCGAATATTCGGTTTCATCCGAAAATGTACGATTTTCGGCCACTGCATAATTTACATTCTGAATTTGCTGCGGTTTTCCGGCATCCTCGTTTTTTGTTCCGCACGAAACCAGCAACAGCAGAATAATGCTTCCGGCGACAAGAAATAATCTTGTTTTAGCTTTTACAGGAGGGTGTATCATAGTCTTTGTGTTTGAATTTATTTCATCAGCGGCAATCCGGTTTTACGACGGTAATTTATTTCCTGCATTTTCAGGTCGGTTTTCGATTGTATCAGTTCGGAGTATGCCTGCTGCCAGATTACCTGAGCTTCGAGCAAATCGGAAAGCTTAATCATCCCTTCTTGCCAGGAGTCCTGCGACATTCTCAGGTTTTCGGATGCCTGAATAAGGGCTTTTTCGCATAGGTCATATTTTTTAACTGCTTCGGTAAACACATACCACGATTGCTCCAGTTCGAGGCGTATCATTTCTTCAGCATCCTTTTTCATCAGCAGGGCAACTTCGTTTATTTTTCGTGTTGCCCTCAAGGTATGCAGCCTGTCACCCCAGTGAAAGAGGGGAATTTGCACGGTGAGCCCCAGCGACCAGTCGCCGCCGAACTCCTTTTCGAAGCCATTGTAAGGGTTTGGGTTCACAAACAGGTAGTTGGCTGATGCGGTAATATTGGGGAGAAACCTCGAAAGCGCAATGTTTTGCTGGGCTTCGGATAGCAGTAGAGTCTGATCGAGAATTTGCAGCTCTTTCCTTCCGCTCAGCGCCAGTTCGTAAGCTCCTGAAGGGTTGGGTAATACGGGCATTTCACCGGTTTGTGTATCAAGGCAAATGGGTGTATCATACGAAATCCCGATAATTTGAAGCAAAGCCATCTGCGACAGGGCATATCCGTTGTCGGCCTTCAACAGGTTGAGCTCTGCTTCGTTGAGCTTGATCTTTACTTTCAGTACATCGTTGTAGGTTATTATACCTTCGCTGTAGTAGTTCTCGACATCGGCAAGCAGTTTCTTAAGTAATCCGTGATATAAAACAGCAAGATTCCGTTGTTCCTGAACACTCACGCAACGCCAGTAGGCTTCATCTGTATTAAAAATCACATCGTCGTAATCAATGTCCTGCTTCAGTTTGGCAATTTCCTCTCCGGCGCGGGCCACCTTAACCATATTCCTGATTTTTCCACCCAGATACAGTGGTTGAATAAAAGAAGGGCCGAACATAAAATTATGGTGTGTCCCGAATTTGAGTTGTTCCGACGGTAGATAACTGTAAAGCAGAAAGGCCGGATTACCTTCGGTATCGTAGAATATTTCGCCGGTAAACGGATTGGCAACAATTCCGTTGAGTAATGGATTCTCAAGAATATCGGTTCGCAGGGTTCCCGTTTCCTGATCGATTGCCCAAAACGGCACCACCGGAAGAAACATATCGCGGTTGAACAGGCTGATTTGCCGGTTGCTGTACTGATACTGACCGGCCAGACCAAACTCTCCGAAATAGCGGGTACTCACCGATTTTCGCAATTCGGTTGCCGCCTGGCTGCGGCATTCGGCAATTTTCAATTTGTTGTTGTTTTCGATTGCCAGACTACGGCAATGGTCAAGGTCCAGAAATACCGTGTCGCCGGGTGCCTGTGCAGGACACACAACCACTGCGGTCAACAACAGTGCGGTCAGAATTATTCGTTGAATCATGGTTTTTCAGCGCTTTACGAGTCCAAAAAATAAAATGTCGATAATGGTATTGAGTTGTTGCTCAAACAGTTCTTTCTCGTATGAAATAAGCAATGGGATTTCGACCGCTTTAATTGTCATGTGAAAAGTGCGCGCTACCTGAGCAGGGTCGTCTATGTTGAATTTCCCCGATTCGTTGCCCTGCTTCAGAACCCGTGTGATAAATTCAAGCTCAAGCTTATCATAGCGCACTCGCGCTTTCTGAACAAATTCCAGATGATTCAGAAAATCGTTGCGCAATGCCTGATACAGGTTACCCAGCTTCATAATTTCGATGAACCGAACACGGATGTAACTTCTGATTTTTTCGAGAAAATCATCGGGTGTATTGTATGCCTCAACCAGTTTTGTGTGAAGCAATCCGGCCTCGTATTCAACCACCGCCTGAAAAACTTCTTCCTTACTGGTAAAATAATAATAGAGTGAACTTTTACCCTTGCGCGCTTCCATGGCAATTTCGTTCATGGTGGTTTTTTCGAACCCGAAACGGGTAAACAACTGTCGGGCTGCATTCACCAGATTATCTCTTACTTTATCGTGCTTACTCATACTTTTCGACCATTTTGTTTGAATGGTCAAATATAGGTATTTTATTAATATAATTGAATTTTCGACCAAATAAGTTTTATTGGTCGAATTTAAATTGATAACTAATTAATATTGTGTGATTTGTAATCATTCAAAAAATTCTATTCCAGGACTAACTTATTAATTTCAGACGTATTTCAATAAGAATGAAACATAAAACTGCGTATCATTCAGCAATCCGGTTGGCGATTCAATGTAAGTGGGTTTGTTTTATTTATTCATCATTAATATTATATTTGCCGCTTAATATGTTTTAACTGATTCATGGCTGACCAACCCAGAAAACAAAAAACGGTTAACAAACCGGTGATGCTGCAGGGTCCCGGTTTACATTCGGGGCAGGAAACTCGTTTATATATTAAGCCGGCAGCGCCCGATACAGGTTATGTTTTTATCAGGACCGACATTGGGCCTGACGCCATCATTAAAGCCATTGCCGACAACGTTACTGATACATCGCGCGGAACAACCATCGGCAACAACGGATGGTCGGTGAGTACCGTGGAGCATCTGCTCGCTGCGGCTTATTCGCTGGGTATTGATAATGCCAGTTTTGAACTCGATGGCCCCGAAGTTCCTATTCTCGACGGCAGTTCCCGCTTTTTTATTGAAGCATTCTATAAGGCCGGCATAAAAGAGCAGAATGCATTTCTCAAAGTGTATGACATCACCGAAAGTCTTTCTTTTTCTGATAAAGAACGCGGAGTAGATATTACCGTATACCCTGATGCAGGCTATAAAATTAAAGTCCTGGTAGATTACAATTCCGATGTACTGGCAAGCCAGTATGCCAGTCTCGATAGCCTGGAGGACTTTCCCAGCCAGATCAGCAAGTGCCGTACCTTTGTTTTTATCAGCGACCTTGAACCTCTGTTAAGGTTAAATCTGATTAAAGGCGGAGACCTCGACAATGCCATTGTGATTGTTGACCAGGAATGGAGTCAGGACGAGTTTGACCGCCTTGCAAAGCTTTTCAACAAGCCTACCATCAAGGTACAATCACAGGGAATATTGAACAACCTCGACCTGCATTTTCCGAATGAACCCGCCCGACACAAGTTGCTTGATGTGGTGGGAGATCTGGCGCTCACCGGCTTTCGCTTCAACGGAAGTGTAATTGCCTCGAAACCCGGGCATTACGGAAATACCCGAATGGCGAAAATTATCAGAAATCATATTTTACAACAAAACTCGGCCAAGGAGCAGAAAACCAGAATTCCGGAATACAACCCAAACGACAAACCTTTGATGGATGTGAATAAAATCAAAACTTTTCTTCCGCATCGTCCCCCGTTCCTGTTTGTCGACAAGGTTATCAGCCTTACCGAAACCGAAGTAGTTGGCATTAAGACAGTTACCAGCGGTGAATACTATTTTCAGGGTCACTTTCCGGGCGAACCTGTAATGCCGGGCGTACTACAGGTGGAAGCCATGGCGCAGACCGGTGGAATTCTTATACTGAATTCGTTGCCAGACCCTGAAAACTACCTTACTTTTTTCCTGAAAATCGACAAAGTAAAGTTCAGAAAGCGGGTTGTTCCGGGCGATGTACTCATCATGAAACTGACCCTGGTTGAGCCAATGCGGCGGGGTATTGCCCAAATGAAGGGAGAAGCCTTTGTTGGGAAGGATTTGGTGGCCGAAGCCGAAATGCATGCACTCATCGAAAAACAAAAATAACACTATGAATCAGCCCTTGTCGTATGTTCACCCGGAAGCAAAAATTGCACAGAATGTGGTGATTGAACCTTTTGTTACGATTGCTAAAAATGTGGTAATCGGCGAAGGGACCTGGATCGGGTCGAATGTTACCATCATGGAAGGTGCCCGCATTGGCAAAAATTGCCGTATTTTTCCGGGCGCTGTTATTTCGGCAATTCCTCAAGACCTTAAATTCCAAGGCGAAGAAACCACCGTCGAAATAGGCGATAACACCACCATTCGCGAATGTGTTACCGTAAACCGCGGTACCGTGGCTAAGGGAAAAACTGTAGTAGGCAGCAATTGTTTGATTATGTGCTATGCACATGTTGCCCACGACTGCATTCTGAAAGATTACGTAATTCTTGGTGCCTATACCGCCCTGGCCGGTGAAGTAGTGGTCGACGACTGGGCCATTGTTTCGGCAGGTAGCCTCGTACATCAGTTTGTAAACATTGGTGCCCATGTGATGATACAGGGTGCCAGCAAGGTAGGTAAAGATGTTCCCCCATACATTAAAGCCGGGCGCGATCCGCTTACCTACGAAGGAGTTAATTCCATCGGGCTGCGTCGTCGGGGTGTTGCAAACGAAAAAATAAACGAAATTCAGAATATTTACCGTATTTTGTTCGGCAGGGGTATGAATACAACCCAATCGCTCGATTATATCGAAACTGAATTACCTGCCACCAGAGAACGTGACGAAATCATTCTTTTTGTTCGCAACAGCAAGCGCGGCATTATCAAGGGTTATTTCGAAGCCGAACCTTAATCAGCCTTACAAAAGCCACAATTTCTTCTTTGCTGATATATTTTCGATTCAATCGCTAAAAAACGTATTTTTACGTTTTTAAAGAATTCTTGAATAAAGCGCTTTTCATAACCGTTCTGTTGATGCTTCCGCTAATGCTGCCCGCCCAGCGTTACGACAGCATTTCGATAGTTTGTCCCGGCCAGTTTACAGCCGGGAGAGTTATTCCCATAGAGTGCAGATTTTACAACCATAATCATGCGGTATTTATCGATACAATCATCAGAATATCTGTAAACAATGAATTAGTTCAGGATGTAAACATCCGTAAAGGGGTGGGAAGTTTGGCTCTGCAAACGAATCAGCAAGCAGATATTCTTCTGGAGGTTGATGGGACAATATTCTCAAAATCAGTGCTTTTCGCTGAAAATAATTTCATTTCACTCGCCGGGAACATCGGGCAGAATCTGACATTAGAAGAAGATGTTTGCTATCATATAACCGGCGATCTCAATATTGAAGGCGGATTCAGGCTTACCATTGAACCCGGTGCGAGGGTTTACATTGCCGAAAATGCAAACATACAAGTCACCGGACAGGTATTTTGTCAGGGAAGCAGCGAAAAACCCATTCTGTTCAGCAGTCTTGAAACCGGTAAATTCTGGGGAGGATTAATCATCGAGAACAGCGCGGATACTTCATTTTTTAAACACACTTTTTTCGCAGAAGGTGGTGGCGACCCCACTCAGGTATTCGGCCATTCTCAGTCTCAAGCGGTTGTGAAAGCTGCCAATACCGCGGTGGTTTTCGAAGCCTGCTGCTTTATCGATAATACAGGTAAAGCCCTGGGAGCCTTGAATAGCACAATGAAAATCACCCGTTGTTTAATTTCGCGCTGCGATACCGGGGGTGAATTTTATGCCAGTAGTATTGCGGCAGACTCGTGCCACATTTTGTTTATACCCGACGCCGATGGACTGGCGAATGATGATGACAACGATGCCTGGTATTTCTCCGAAACACATCTTACCGAAACAACGAGTACTATAAAAAACTCCTTTTTTATTTCGGGCGAAGACGACGGAATCGACCATAATGGAGCCAACCTGCAAATTGAAAACACTTGGGTTGAAGGTTTCTTACACGAAGGAATTGCCTGTTCGAATAAAAACTCGGTATTGATTTATAACAGCGTTGTAACCGGGTGCGGGCAGGGAATTGAATGTGGATATGGAAATCCTCATGTTGAAGCAAACCATTGTTTGATTATGGCAAATGGAACCGGTGCCCGCTTTGGTGATGAATACACGCTGGCATCCGAAGGAAAATTTCAGATTAACAACACTGTCTTTTTCAATAATACGGATAATTTACTCAACTTCGACCCACAACTGCAAGGTCCGGTCGGTGATTCATTATCTGCACACTATTCAATAACAAACGATCCTGATTTTGACAACCTGAACCACTGTCTGGCCGCTGTTCCCATCTTTAATACCGACCTTACCCTTCACGCAGGTTCACCG
>JAGOEF010000327.1 GCA_017997855.1 Bacteroidales bacterium | reverse complement strand
TTCTCACACCCGAAATCTGGGACCATTTAACCGGAATGCCCAGAAAATGGTCGGCAGAACCCCAACGTCCCGGACCAACAAGAATATAATTGCGTCTCATTTTTACCAACTGCTCATTTAAGGCGCCTATCTCCAGGGCCAACAGGGGATTATCGGCGGGGTTGAAATTCTCACCGCGAACATAAATCAGGTCGTGAACATCTTCGATAACCCCGTTGCCTAAAGCACTGTAGCTGGTAATAATCGTACTTTCCTTAGGTATCGTGTTCACATCAATGGGTATGGTTTCCTTGTTCTCGACTATGGGGCGAATTTGCAACAAATGAAGAATGGATTTCCCCTTACCAATATTATCGAAGGATACGGCAAATTCTATTTCAACGGGGTTGCTCATTTCTTTCTGGCCGATTTCGAGAACGTCCGAAATAGCGTCCATCAAAGGAAGGTTTTTATACTTGAGTATATTGGCAAAGCTGACTACCTTTTTCCCTCCCGGATAAAGGCCATCGCGCAGCATGTGGTCGTTGTAATCGTAGGTGGATACAATATTGTGCAACACCCCGTGAGCCTCTGCCGTTTTCATGTCGAGTTTCAGCAGGTTAATGCCATCGTTGGTCGAAATTTTAAAGCTGTCTTCGTTCAGATCGAGAGCCAGGAAATAATTCTGGGTTTCTTTCATCGCAATTTCGGGGCTGCTCAACTGAAGTATTTTTTTCGGATGCTTGGGCGATACACGCAGCGACATTCCGCCATCGACGATATATTTACCCAGTCCCAGTGCAAGGTTAACGATTCCTTCTTCGGGTTTTTCCTTTCCGATCGGGTAAAAATTGATCGACCGGGCCACACCGGATATTTCGGGATAAAATGTCTCCTCTCGTTTCTTACCACATACTTCCTGTAGCACAACCCCCATTTTCTCCTCATCAATTACGTTCTTGGTTGCCGCCATATAGGCCTTGCTTTCCTTGTAACACACCGAAGCATAAACACTCTTTATTGCATCGGTAAGCATGTGCAAGGTATGGTCAACATTGCGGGTGTGCGGAATCATATAGGTAGAATAAATACCTGCGAACGGCTGATAATGACTATCTTCGAGTAAGCTTGAAGAGCGAACCGCAAGCGGGTTTTTCACGATGGTGATAAATTTTCGTAAATCTTTAAGAAAGGCCTGTGGAAAACTAGCCCTGACAAAAGCGTGGAGAATTTCATCATCGCTCAGGTTCGACATGGCCGTTTCGTACAACTGATTCGACTCCATGAACTGGTCGAAAACCTCGGTCGTAATTACCAGGGTACGCGGGATGGTAATGTGCAGGTTCGGATATTTATTGCGCAGGTTGTTACGCGAAATCAAATTGTCGATAAAAGCCAGCCCCCGGGCTTTACCGCCCAGAGAACCGTCGCCCAGGCGGGTGAACAACAGGTATTTATCGTATTCATCACGATAGAACTTAGCAATAACACCCCGCGCACTGTTGAAACGATACCACGAAATAGTATCATGAACGTACATTTTCAGCTCGGTGGCTGATTTAAAATCGCTGGCATTAATGCCTTCGAAAAGACGAGCTATGCTAAATAAGGCCCGGGCTTTTAACCAGCGCGAAAAAAAGTGCATTCTGGCACGGTCGAGAATTACCTCATCGGGAATGTGCATAATGCATTCCTGCAAATCCTTGATATTGGTAACCCGTGCAATTTCTTCGCCCGTATCGGGGTGTCTGAAAATAAAATCCCCAAATGCAAATTCCTCGAGAATCACCCTTTTCAGATCGAAGAGAAAAGTTTTGGAATATTTATTTAAAAAAATTGCCCCGTGCCGAATGGCCTTTTCTTCGTTATCAGCCTCTGACGACTGAATAATTACCGGCAGAAAACTGTTTTCTTCACGTATTTTACGCAGGAGATGAAAACCTGCTTCACGGTCGTGCCTGCCCTTACGCGGATAGCGCACATCGGTAATAACCCCCAACAGGTTTGTCTTATATTTTTCGTAAAGCTCCACTGCCTGCTCGAAATTGGTAGCCATGAGCAACTTAGGCCGGCCCCGCATTCTCACGTTTTTCTCATGTTCGTTCAGCCCTTCCGAAACATAGGTTTTCGCCTGGGTGATGAGCATTTTATAGAGATTGGGCAGGTAGCTGGAATAATAGCGAAAAGAGTCTTCAACCAGAATGATGGTTTGAACTCCCACAATTTTGGCGTCGTAATCAACATTGAGTTTATCTTCGAGAAGTTTTATAATGGCGAGTAAAATACCTACATCGCCCAGCCAGCAGAAAATGTAATCAAATATTTTTTCTTCCATGCTCTCGAGGCGCTGATTTACTTCGCGCGAAAATGGGGTGAGCACCACAATGGGAATCCCCGGATAATTTTCCTTTATTTCTTTGGATAGTTCAAAGGGATCACGGTCAACCAGGCTCAACATGGTAATAACCAGATTAACCTTCTCCTGCTCCAGCACCTCCATGGCTTCTTCGGCCGAGGTAACCTGAATTATTTCGGGAGGAAAACGCAGGTTCAGCGAAACATATTCATTAAACAACTGGGCATCGATACGTCCGTCCTCTTCCAGAATAAATGCATCGTAGGGGCTGCAAATCAGCAACACGCGGTAAATGCGTTTTCGCATCAGTTTATTAAAGGCAGTGCGCTCGAAATAGTAATTATCGAGGTTGTCGCTTTGGTAAAACTTTTCCTTTACAGTTAAAATTTTTGTTTGCTCACCCATTGGTTCAATTTTTGATGTAATTTACATATATTTACAAAAATAAAAATTGATTGCTATGAAAAAATTAATCTTTACAGTTTTAACGGCATGTTTTGCATTTGCATTGAGTACGAATGCGCAAAAAGTATATAGCTGCGAATATAAAAGCGATGCAAAAGTAAAAGTTTATGTTTG
>JAGOEF010000326.1 GCA_017997855.1 Bacteroidales bacterium | reverse complement strand
GCCTTGAAATAACTGATTTGTCTCTATCGAAAAGTTGTGCAATTTGATTAAGAGAAAGCCAAACGGTTTCATCTTCAAGCCGAACCTCAATATGTTCGGCAAGTTCGTTTGGGCGATAAAGAATTATCTCGTTTTTCATTTTTTAAATATAGACATTACATTAATATAAACGTCCATAGTATCTACTTCGTAATAGACCTTTTCGTCGAACCATGCCAGTTTCATTTGCTTAAAGCTTACCCCTGTGGCTTTGCTCAGGCAGCAGGCATAGGCAAATAACTGGCCTATGGGTTTTTCTTTTTCGGCTTCGGGCTTAAAGTCGAGTATGTATAACTTTCCGTTACGGTATTGCAACACATCAATATGCCCTGTTAGCCATCCCGATTCCGATTTTAGGTTCTTCAACCAAGGAATGGTCGATTGCCGTAGGTTTAAACTCACCGGCAGTTCAATGGCTAAGGTCGCATTGTCGTTTTCGAGCATGATGCTTTCAACCATATTGTGACGTTTCCGGTTTGAGTTTACCAACTCCAAAGCCATGGCAGCAAAACTACACGCATTGTTTTGTACACAACGTATTTTCAGGTTTTTATAAATGTTCAGCTTAAGGTTCGAGGCTCTGGTAAGATTGTTGGTAAACAAGTTTTTATTTATTTTACCCGCTTTAACCTTAGCAAAATAGTCGAATAAGCCCGGCATATCAATCTTTACAGTGTTTTCGATTTTATAGCTGTGCTGCCGATAAAAATACACTATCAAATGATGGTATTTGTAGTATTCGATAAGCGGTGCCTGCTGTGCGTATTTCCTGACTTTAGGGGCTTGCTTCATCAAATTGAAGAGCTCGCGATATTCAATCAGCCAATTGGCAAGCGTACTTGCCGGAATGCCTTGTTTTTTCGATACTTCGGCAAGTGTGTGTCCAAGATTATATTGCGAAAGAGCTTTGATAATTTGCAGGTTGCTGTAGCTTTTGTTTTTGAAACGACCATCGGTAAACTTTTTACTGCAGTCGTTGCAAAAATACACCTGAACCGCCTGTAGCTTATTCTTGCGGATGCCTTTTTTAATAACTTCGACAGAGCCGCAATACGGGCAGTTTTTGGTTTCAATATTTTTTACAGCTTCAGGCATGGTTCATATTCAGGTACAGTACTCAATTCATGTAACACACACAATATTTACCGAAATTCATTCACAAAATCCATCTAAAATTTCTTATCTGCGATATACTTCTGTTCGTATTTTAGTGTGTTTCAAACTTACTAAATATGGTTATGTAATGCAAGCAAAAAAATGTAAAATTTATTCTTTTCAAAAATATAACTCGATAGTCCTTTTTGCCTAAGTTGCATTTCAAGTGCTTAGATTAACGCGACCACGTTTACAACGAATCAGGGCACTGCTTATTCTATTTGTAGCATTGTTCAGCTTTCCAGCTCTTCCATTATGCGCAGGGCTTCTTCGCGGTTGCTGCCACAAATAATGGGGTCGAAGTTAAAGTTAATGCAGACTTCGGGCCGCGTGGGCGAGTCTATCAGGTCGCAGAGCAAATCAGGCGTTAGGTGTATGCACCACTCTCCTGCCCTTTTACCTTGGGGCATACCGGGAATGGGAGACGAGATGGACAATCCGATACAACAGGCAGCGCAACCTGAGCGGCAATTATGGGGTTTTGTGCTTAGCATGACAAACTTACAAATGCTGGCAAATTATTCCCATTCGATGGTGGCCGGAGGTTTCGAACTGATGTCGTACACCACACGGTTAACGCCTTTTACCTTGTTAATGATTTCGTTGGACATTCTGGCCAGAAAATCATAGGGTAAATGCACCCAATCAGCGGTCATACCATCGGTTGATTGCACGGCACGCAAGGCCACCACATTTTCGTAGGTTCGCTCGTCGCCCATCACGCCTACCGATTGCACGGGAAGCAGCATCACACCGGCCTGCCAGACATCGTTATAGAGTTTCCATTCTTTCAGTCCGTTGATAAAAATGGCATCTACTTCCTGAAGAATGGCCACTTTTTCGGGGGTAATATCGCTGAGTATCCTGATGGCTAAGCCGGGACCCGGAAAAGGATGTCGTTCAAGAATATGGGCGGGAACATCAATGGCCTTGCCAACACGCCTCACCTCGTCTTTAAACAACAGGCGAAGCGGTTCTACCACCTTGAGATTCATTTTTTCGGGCAACCCGCCCACATTGTGGTGCGATTTAATGGTAGCCGAGGGCCCGTTCACCGAAACCGATTCGATAACGTCGGGGTAAATGGTTCCCTGTGCAAGCCACTTTACGTTTTCAATTTTATGTGCTTCTTCGTCGAACACCTCAATAAACAGGCGACCGATTATTTTGCGTTTGTGTTCCGGCTCGGTAACTCCGGCCAATGCCGACCAGAATCGTTGCCGCGCATCCACACCAATCACATTCAATCCCATACCTTTGTATGAATCGAGAACCAATTGGAATTCGTTTTTGCGAAGCAGTCCATTATCAACAAAAATACAGGTAAGTTTACTACCAATGGCACGATGCAGCAACGAAGCCGCCACCGAAGAATCGACACCTCCCGACAGACCCAGCACTACCCGGTCATCACCCAATTGCTTGCGCAATCCGGCAATGGTGTCTTCAACAAACGAAACGGGCGTCCAGTCCTGCTTACAGCCGCAGATGCCAACCACAAAATTACGCAACAACGTCATACCTTCGGTGGAATGATACACTTCGGGGTGAAACTGAATGCCATAGGTGTCTTCGCCCTCTATCTGATAGGCTGCCACCTCAACATCGGTAGTTGACGCGATAATTTGGTAGCTGGCAGGGATTTTTACAATGGTATCGCCGTGCGACATCCACACCTGTGAGTGTTGCGACATACCCATAAGCAAGGGATTGCTGTTGT
>JAGOEF010000325.1 GCA_017997855.1 Bacteroidales bacterium | reverse complement strand
CCGCTGTAGTTGTCAGTACAGGCGGATAGTTTTTCATACACCGCAGCGAAAGACCCATAATCTTACGACCATCCTCACGGTATATACTGTTGACATCGTGTTGAAGTCCCCTGCACCATGCATTCAGGTCAAAGCTTTCATCAGCGGTCCACCAGGCTGTGTTTTCGCCTTTATAGAAGTAGTTTCCGGCAAAATTACGGATACCGGAAGGTTTTGCACTGAATCCGGACAAATTCACCAGATCACCTTCGTTGCTAATCCAGAAGTCTGTTCCTGATTCTTTTAATTTCCATGCCAGGTCGTTACCACGCCAACCGGTTCCTTCGGCTAAAGAATCGGTTAAACCAACGGCAATTTCGAGCAATTCCCACTCTTCATCGCCGGGCATATGCCATCCGGCGGGGCAAATTTTCCGGCTGTCAGTAGCCGCATACCAATTGTAGAGTTTTGGTTCCTGATTATCGTTGTTGTAGTAACTCCATGCGCCATTTTGTAGAGCAACCCAGGCTTCGGCATCGGCTACCTCAGGAATGCTGCTGCTATCACGATACATTGCGGTGTTCAGGTCTTCGGCCATCCAAACATAATCGCCAATCTCGACGGTTTTGTACATGTATCCTTCGGCATCGAGGCAATTCACAAAGTTAAAAGCAATACCCCTGTCGGGAAGATCCTGATCACTTTGATTCAGAATCATTGTTTTCACCGTTCTGTGTCCCTCAACAGAAACAGCTTCAATTAAAAGCAATTCGCCATATAAGTATGGCATATCAGCATCTGATTTTGTATTATTCAATTGGATTGCTTCGGGTTCATTATCGCTGTAAGCCATAATTTTTTCGATATTCAATCCGGTTTCCTGATATCCGGTTCCAACCAGTTTACCTGAGTACAAATAAGCTTCTGAACGAATGGTAATGGTATATACACCATAGCCGATTCCGTTTAATCGGAAAACATGCACAGCGCGGGTTAAATTTCCCGTCCATTTGAGCAAGGTTTTGCCACTCACGTCATTAACCGAAATTACCGCTGGACCAGCTTTATCAGCCATAAACTCGATATTACACGCATTTTCGGTCGGATTTGGGTAAATTAAAATATGACTGTTTCCGGATTGCAGAAAGCGCGAACCGGCACCGGGCACCAGATGCAGCACATCACCGCCACCCAGTCGCACTTCATTATCGGAAGAAAGGTTTTTCACGAATACACTATCAACCGTTTCACTGTCGCCGTAAGCCGAAAACGAAAGATTGAAAGTTTGCGCCTGCATACCAACAGATATGCCAATGAACATGCTTGCAAAAAGAAGAAAATGCTTCATAATAATGCGGTTATATTGTAAATATATTCAACAATTTATTAGTTAACAGAAGATTATTTAAGAAAATACGCCAGGGTCACATTGAAAACCGAATTGCGCGCAGTAATGGTCTCGTTGGGTTTGATATCGACAAAGCCCCTGGAATAACTTGCAGATAACCGGTATTTCGAATATTGTACTTTCAGTCCGAAACTGATACCTGAATCAAAGCGTTTATAGGAATTTAGTTCCTCGCCAAAAAATGCCGTTCCATCATCGATGTAGGCATCGTGACCGGTTTCTTCAAAGTTCCATTCAAAATCGGGTTCAAGATCCGGATTCAACACAAAACTTTTCGTTCCTACGATGGCAATACTTGTGTATGGACCCACCATGGCAGTTATCTTAAAATTCCCGAGTGGAATTTTATAGCCGATTATCAGTGGGATGTCGAGGTATCCAATCGATGCCCTGGAAGTAGCAAACTGGTCTTTTATTTTATCTCCTTTTTGCAGAAAACCAATATCGGTTCCCACTGATAAAAAACTCAGCACTTCATATTCTACGGAAGCACCCAGTTGGAAACCCAGTTTGGTGTTTTTATTCAGTTCGCCCGCCCATTCGTTTCGTTCTAAAATAGTTGCCATACTTAATCCGCCGTATACACCGTAATGCAAGCCCTGCGAGAATACCTGAACCGCAGCAGCCAGAATAAAACCAATGATGATTAACTTTTTCATGTTATTGTTTTGTTAAGTGATATTTCATATAAAAGTACCGGTTGACAAAAAGGGTAAAAAACCTAAAACAACAATTCGATTGCACAATTCCTAACCAACAAATGTATAATATATATTCAATAAATCCAACAAAAAAAAATCCTGTGATAATTTTTTATTTTAAGCCGGAAAAACTGATGTAGAATAAGGAATAAACCTTAAAAATCCGGGGTGGAATCAGATGTCAGATTGCTTTCGAACGATTCATCGGTAGGCAGGCCTTTCGAAGTATTTGCATTCATACTGGACCCGACAACAATGGCATTTCCATTGATAACCGGGGCAACACCCCCGATTTTTACGTCTGGGTCGGTAAACTTTGCAAATTCACTTCTGAAACGCAAAATTATATTATCGGTGGCACCGTTACGGTGCTTGGCAACAATAATTTCAGCCATACCCACAGTAGAATTTCCCTCTTTATCTTCGGTCTGGCGATAATATTCGGGGCGGTGAATAAAAATAACCATATCGGCATCCTGTTCGATTGCCCCCGATTCACGCAAGTCGGAGAGTTGAGGGCGTTTATCACCGGTACGTACTTCTACCGAGCGGTTCAGCTGACTCAGTGCAATAATGGGAACATTCAGGTCTTTGGCTATCGCTTTCAGCGAGCGGCTGATGGTGCTTACTTCCTGCTCACGGTTACCTTTCATATCGGTACCGGCTGTCATCAACTGTAAGTAGTCGATAATAATAGCCTTTACTCCGCGATGCTGCACCAGTCGCCGGCATTTTGCCTTAAGCTCGAACACCGAAATTGCAGCAGTATCGTCAATGTAAACGGGAGCTTCTTCGAGAACTTTTATTTTAGATTCCAGTTGCGCCCATTCATATTG
>JAGOEF010000324.1 GCA_017997855.1 Bacteroidales bacterium | reverse complement strand
TGATGATATGGACGAATACTACTATTACAAACTGAAGAACAATGAGTAAGATAGACCCCAAATTCGGAAAACAACTGAAAAGTTACGGAGCATTCGATTATAATAAATGCTACAATTGCGGCACTTGTACGGCAGTTTGTTCCTTAGCCGACGAAAAAGATGCTTTTCCGCGCAGCATGGTGCGCAGCAGTGCCGTTGGTAATGCCGATGAAATTTCGGCCTCGCTGAAACCCTGGTTGTGTTATTACTGTGGCGAATGCTCCGAGCACTGTCCACAAACCGCCAACCCGGGCGAACTCATGATGTCGCTGCGCCGCTGGCTGATGGGAAAATACGACTGGACGGGCCTGGCCGGCATGTTCTACCGTTCGGCAGCAGCTACCATTATTGCCATGATAGTTGTGCTGGCCGGCGTTATTGGCTTTGCTGCCACGCAGGGCTTCGACACCGAAAGTATAATGCACTACGGTCATTACTTCGAAATGTTTGCCATTGGTGGCGTGTTGTTGGTGATTCTTATGCCCAACATGATGAGAATGTGGTATTTCACGGTGATAAAACCCGGTAAGAAAATTCCGTTTAAAATTTACCTGCAATCGCTGGGTGACTTTTTCATGCACATGTTTACCCAAAAACGCGCGTTAGGTTGCGACGATAACAAAGGACGCTGGTTCATGCACTTCATTCTGGTGTTGGGCTATATGGCTCTGCTCATGACCACTGTATTTCTCGACTGGTTTGGTACCGAATATTTGCTGGTGAATATTTTTGGATATGCAGTGAGCATCACCGTGTTTACCATTACATTTCTATTTGTAAATGCACGCATACGCAAAAAGAAAGAACTGAGCAAACACTCACAGCCATCCGATTGGTTCTTCGTAATCTGGCTCTTCCTGATGGGTTTTACCGCCTTTGCCGTACGCCTGTTCATCGATTTGGGGCTTATCGAGAACAACCTGTGGCTGTATTTGTTCCACCTGACAATACTTGCACAATGGGCGCTCATCATTGTTCCCTTTGGTAAATGGACACACTTTTTGTACCGGTCGTTTGCCATGTATTTTCATAAACTGCTGAATTTAGCAAAAGCATAGTAAGCACCTGATTTTATCTGCCGGCAGGTTTAACCCGATGGGGTGAACCTGCCGGTGATATTTACGAATCAATTGAATATTTTTGCATCTTTGCATTTAAAATAATTGCCAAGTGTCGAAAATCTACAAATACCTTATCGGGTCGCTGGGAGTAATCCTGATGATACTCTTCGTGATTTTCTTTCCTGACATTACCTCATGGATTCTCATTTCGGTGGTAATTGCCATGATAGGCTCTCCCTTGGTGGAGCTGCTTTCGCGCATACGCATACGCACTGTTTTTTTTCCCCGCTGGCTGGCGGCAGGCATCACCCTGATTTTGTTTTATTCACTCATTGCCTTGTTCTTCTGGTTTTTCATACCCCTGGTAGGCGGGCAAATCTCAGAGTTCCGGAAGCTTGATGTCAACACCATATCACAAGGCTTCGATGAACCCATCAATATTGCGGATTCTATTATCCGAGATTATCATCTGGCAGCCGATAAAAACTTTTCTGTAAGAACCGTTGCTACCGAAAAAATACACTCCATCGTAAACTTTTCGAATGTATCATCGTTTCTCAATACCCTGACTAACACCATAAGTTCGTTTGTGCTGGGACTGTTTGCCATAACTTTTATTTCGTTTTTCTTTCTGAAAGAAAAATTTCTTTTCGATAAAGGCATTCTGGCCATGATGCCCGAAAGGGCAGAGGAAAAAACCAGCCACGCACTGGGTTCCATACGAAGGCTTATTTCAAGGTACTTCATCGGGTTGATTTCCGAAATGTTATGTATTATGCTTATTGTCAGCGTTGGCCTCATGCTTTCGGGTATGAAAACCGATCTGGCCATTTTAATCGGGCTGTTTGCGGGTATTTTCAACATAATACCATTTCTTGGGGCATGGATTGCAGCTGCTCTGGGTATTTTGCTCACCATTACCGGAAACATCGGCCTCGATTTCGACACACAGATATTGCCATTAATAATCAAACTGTTAATCGTTTTTGTTATAGCCCGCCTTATCGATGATTTTGTGCTTCAACCCCTGATATACAGCAAAAGCGTAAAAGCACATCCACTCGAAATTTTTCTGGTGATCCTGATTGCCGGTTCGTTGGCAGGGATTGTAGGAATGATGCTTGCCATTCCGGCATATACTGTACTGCGCGTTATCGCCAAAGAATTTTTCAATCACTTTAAGTTTGTGCGGGAACTGACAAAAAACATGAATACCGGAACCGAAGTTAAAACAGATTGACTATGAAAGTTTTCAAATTCGGCGGAGCCTCGGTGAAAAATGCAGGCGCAGTAAAAAACCTCGGAAACATCCTCAGGCATTCGGGCAACAACATTGTGGTGGTGGTATCGGCCATCGACAAAACCACCAATGCACTGGAATTGCTACACCAGTACCACAAAAGCGGAGACCCTGCGATGATGGATCAGTTCCGTAAGATTGCCGGGTTTCATCAGGATCTTTGCCGTGAGTTGTTCGACAATCTGACACTGAAGGAAACGGGATTCCTGAAGAATTGGTTTACCGAAATCGAAACAATACTGCTCAATCCTCCTTCCGAAAATTCCGACTTCGGTTACGACCGTCTGGTGTCGTATGGCGAACTTATATCAAGCTCGATCATAGCCGAATACCTTACATCCATTGGTTTTCCAGCCCGATTTCTCGATATCCGCAAAGTAATCAGAACCGATAATACCTACCGCGAAGCCCGTATCGACTGGGAAACATCGGCAGCAATGGCGGCTTCGCATTTTTCGGAAAAGCAACAGCATTTTGTGGTTACACAAGGCTTCATCGGCAGCACCAGCGAGGGATTGAGCACCACAC
>JAGOEF010000323.1 GCA_017997855.1 Bacteroidales bacterium | reverse complement strand
TTCAACAACCGACGCGTAACGTAAAAGAATCCGTTCAGGTGGATACCTATTATTCTATCCCATTGCGAATTTTGCATCCACATCATTAAGGCATCGTCGCGAATTCCTGCGTTGTTCACGAGTACAGCAATATAATCGTTCGGGTTCGACTCCTGCCACTGCAATAAAGCTTTGTCGACAGCTTCGACATCGGCTACGTCGAACCGAAGCAGGCTTGCAACACCGCCTTCTGCCTCAATAGTGCTTTTTACCTCGAGGGCTGCATTTTCGTTAGAAACGTAATTTATGATAACCGGATATCCCATCCGCGATAGTTCGAGGCAGACCGACCGGCCTATTCCGCGCGATCCGCCAGTAACCAGGGCGTATTTCATAGTATTTTCAGATTCTTGATTTGTGGATTATGATTCATCAGATATTGCTTGATTATTGCAATATTTTTATAGTGTACCTGATCTTCGGCAAAGGCAGGTACCATCGAACGCAGGGTATGGTACACAGCAGCCGTGGCTTCGGCCATTTGGCCCGCTGCTTTTATATTGTCAATGCCTTGAATGAGTGCCATGTAATACACCGACATCACTTCGAAAGCATTTTCAATGACCTTGCGTGTGATGAGTGCCGAATTAGTCCCCATGCTTACAATATCCTGATTGTCGTTGTTGTTGGGAATGCTGTGAACATAGTTTGGGTAACTGAGTGTCTGGCATTCCGCGGTGGTTGATGTGGCTGTAAATTGTACTCCCTGCATACCGAGAGTAAGACCGGGGGTTCCCAGATTAACAAACGGAGCAAATTTTTCGTTCAGTTTTGGGTTGAGCAGATAATTAAGCTGTCGTTCAACCAGCATGGCTACTCGCGTTACTACGATCTTGAGCTTATCCATTTCGAGCGAAATATAATCGCCGTGAAAATTGCCCCCATGATATACATTGCTTGTTGTGATATCGACCACCGGATTATCATTCGATGAATTCACCTCGTTATTAACAACCTCAGCAGTATAGCGTATGGTATCGCATACGGCTCCGAGTATTTGCGGTATGCAGCGCAGTGAATAATACTCCTGCACTTTTTCATTCATCACCTTTTCGGTGACAATGCGGTTATAAAGATGGTTCTGTCGTTTACGAATCAAACGACTGCCGCCCAGAATGTTGCGCATGGCAGCAGCCACATCTTGCTGGCCTTTATGCCGTTTTACCGAATTCAATTCTCTCGAAAAACTGTCGTCGTAAGCATCATCCATTTCGTTCAGCATGGAGCCTGCCATGAGAGCCCAGCCAAACAGCTTTTGGGTGTACAGTAAATTTACCACCGAAATACCGGTCATTACCGATGTCCCGTTAATCAGCGACAAACCATCCCTCAAGTGTATGTCGACAGGTTTCAACCCACAGTGCTTCATGGCTTCAGCTGCAGGCATTAATTCGCCTTGGTAATACACATCGCCTTCGCCAATCATACATAATGCCAGATGAGCCAGTTGAACCAAATCGCCGCTGGCACCCACCCCACCATGTTCAAACATCACCGGAGTAATATCGTTGTTGATTAAATCGCGCAATAACAAAGCGCAATCAGGGTGAATTCCCGATTTTGCCTGCATGATGTTTACCAGCCTGCACAGCATGGCCGATTTTACATACAGCGGGGAATATGATTTCCCGACCCTGAGCAGTGACTTCTTATCAAGTTATATTGCAGCTGACGACGGTCGGCATCATCTATGTGGTACGGAGCCATTGGGCCAAAACCTGTATTGATACCATAAATGACTTTATCGACCGAAAACTGTTCGACAAAGCGATAACTTTCGTCAATTTTATCAAGCACCGACTGCGAAATACTTACTTTTTCTCCTTCAAACAGTACCTTTTCGAAATATTCGTACGTAAACAATTCTTCCTTCATCACCCTGTATCCCTTCACGTTATAATATTTTACAAACACTCAAATAATTGAGGGGTAAAAATAAGCATTATATCAATTTCACACAATATATTTAAACGAAAGTATGCTTTTAAGTATATGGAGCCATTTGAAGCTGAAAATCGCCGGAAAAACCAGGCCCGACTATTGCCCATCATATTTACCCGAGTGATATGAATTATTCAAAGCTATAGGTTAGTGTAACTTTAAAAGCAAAATTATCAATCGTTTCAGGTAAATGATAAGCGCCATAACGGTAATACACTCCAAAACCATAACCTATAAACATTGCCCTCAATATGTAGTTTATCTGCAGTCCCGATTCGTAATACATTTTATTGTATCCATGCACAGTCCCCGGATCGAAAAATCCGGTAATGGTATAATCGCTCCAACCCAGGTTGGTGAGCAACACAATTTCGGGTCTCCATTTTTTTGTCCGAAAAAGTAAGCTTCCGAAATCGTGTTTCAGAAACAGGTGTACAAAGCGGTTCGAAATAAATTCATTGACGCCCATGGTGTTAAAGGTATTGGCAACATCGAGCCATCCCGCTGTGCCGGGCCCTTTATAAAGTAACGAATAGGGGGTATGTTCGCTGGCCCAGCCCCCGGTAATTGTAATGCTGCTTTCGCCAAACCGGGCGGTTGTAATTTTTTTAGAAATACGTGCCTGAAATTTAAGATACGACGAAACATTGTCGTGTGGTAAGGGAATTCCTACGCCCAGATTGAACCATAGCACAGGATAATTGGTGCCTAAACTTAACGTGTTTCCCCTCGGGGTCTGCAAAAATGTTTCTTTCAGCGCCAGCTTACCTGAAACACCGGCTTCGGTGTAAGTCAAAATGTCCGGAACAAAATCGGTTATAGGGATTCCGTAGGTATTTTGTGGGAATCCGCCCCAAAAATACCGTTGGTCGCTGAGTATTGTTTTGTCGGTATGCGAAAAGTAGATGCGGGTTTTCAGGTAGCGAAGCATTCGAAACTCGATGCAGGCCGAATAACTTTCAATC
>JAGOEF010000322.1 GCA_017997855.1 Bacteroidales bacterium | reverse complement strand
ACACAGCCGTCTTCAAGTGCCACTATCACCGAGGCAAGTTTGAATGTGGATCCCGGGTCGCGTGCTTCGCCTATGGCGTAGTTGAATGTTTCGGCGTAATTCCCTTCGCTGTCGCGCGTAAGGTTGGCGATGGCCCTTATTTTGCCGGTTTCTACTTCCATAACAATGGCACAACCGTGATGCGCATTGTGAACCCTGAGTTTGCGCTCAAGAGCGGTTTCAGTTACATCCTGAATGTTAATGTCGATTGTGGTAATCAGGTCGTAGCCGTCTTTGGGAGTTACTTCGTTTCCATCACGCACAGGCATCCAGTGATTCCCCGAGATTTTGCGTTTTACCGTTTTGCCGGCTACCCCTTTCAGTTCTTTGTCGAAGGCCAGTTCAAGACCCAGTCCTTTTTGCTTGTCTGTCTGTACTTTCCCGATAGTACGGCGTGCCAGCATTCCAAATGGCAGTTCCCTTTCGTTGAATTCTTCTATCAACAGTCCTCCATCGATTTTACCATCACGAAGAATCGGGAAAGTTTTTATTTTTTTCAATTGATCGAAGCTTACCTTACCACAAATACGATAATACCTGGCACCATTATCACGGCTCTGTGTAATTTCGTGGTAATACTGGTCTTTCGATTTTACCGGTAATAATTCCGCCAGACAAAGGCAAAGACTGTCGATTTTGGCTTCGAAAACTTCGGGTTTAATTCCGGCACTATTGGGGTCGATAGCCACTTCGTAGTAGGGTACCGAGGTCGCCAGAACCCTGCCGTCGAATGCGCAAATATCTCCCCGGTTGGGCTGTATGGTAACAATGCGGGTGACGTTTTCTGAAGCTTGTTCAATGGCTTTTTCATCATAAAAAATATATAGGTGAACCACCTTCCCGATAATAAGAATCCCAAAGAGTAGTACAAAAATGTACAGCACTTTTATTCTCCATAATATTTCGGTACGCGGTGTCATTTATATTTTTTTCGCTTGTTTGTAAAATATTTTTTTTGGGGGCTCCGACGATTCAGTCAGGTCAGATCCGTTCTCTTTGAGCATACGCATTACTTCGCCACGACGGCTTTTTTTCATCAACAGCGATTGGGTTGCAATTTTCTCTGACCGTAGTTCAGCAATTTCTTTTTTCAGATTTTCGGTTTCGATAAACACGCTTTCGGCATGATAGCGGTTGGCAATATAAATAAGGGCCATCACTGCCAGCGTAATAATAAACGGGAATTGCTTTTTTACTACATCCGATGTGAGTATCGATCCACTCATCAATCCTTGCAGTGTTTTACGCAACTGATTGCCTTTTTTACTATTTTTCTTGTCTTTAGGCATCGTGTTTACGTTGGGCTATTCTTAGTTTTGCCGACCGGGCTTTCGGGTTCATTGCGATTTCCTCATCGGCAGCAGTTATCACTTTACGGTTGATGGTTTCCCATGCAATCGGCTTCATTCCATACATGTCGTGCTCGATACGACCTTCGAGGTTACCCGTTTTCATCAGGTTTTTCACCAAACGGTCTTCGAGAGAGTGATACGAGATTACCGACAAGCGGCCACCGACAGCAATGCAGCGGGAGCAGGCCAGTAAGAAATCGGTCAGTGCTCCCATCTCGTCGTTTACCTCGATGCGTAATGCCTGAAAAATCTGGGCAAGCACCTTGTTGCGGTTGTTACGGTTGGTGAACTTTGAGCAGATATCCACCAGGTTCTGTGTCATTCTGATATTGCAATTACTTCGCTGTGCAATAATTTCGGAGGCAAAACGTGACGCATGATCTAATTCTCCGTAGTTTCTGAAAATATCAGTGAGTTGTTGCGCACTGCAGGTTTCGAGCAGGTCGGCGGCTGTTTTTCCGGCACGACGGTTCATGCGCATATCAAGTTCTTCGTTGCCCATAAATGAAAAACCCCGGCTGTTGTCGCTGAAGTGATGCCACGAAACGCCCAAATCGGCCAGTATTCCGTCAACTTTTTCGATTTCGAAGTATTCCAGGTAGTTCTCAATCCAGCGGAAGTTGCCATGAACAAAAGTCAACCGCTTATCTTGTGGAAGGTTTTGCTTTACGGCTTCATCCTGATCTATTGCAATCAGCCGGCCTTTATCCCCCAGTTTGCTTAAAATTGCCCTGCTGTGTCCGCCGCCTCCGAATGTGGCATCCACATAGATGCCCTCGGCTTTGATGGCAAGACCTTCAGTGCTTTCGTGAAGCAAAACCGGTTCGTGATACATAGTTAATCGTTTTCAAAGTAAAAATCGCCGCCTAATATTTTTTCAGCTAATGCTGCAACATCGGTTTCGGTGGTGGTTTTCGATTCGTACAAGTCGGCCGACCAGATTTCGATCTTCCCGTCCTGACCGGCAAAAACAAGCTCGTTCCCCTTGCACTCCATATAATCGTACAATTTTTTCGGAATCAGAATCCTTCCACTGGCATCCAGAACAATTTCTGCAGTACCCCGATAAAACTCGCGGAGAAATAGTGCATGTTCTTTATTGAAGGGATTTAACCGCTTTTTTATCAGTCGGCTTTGCTTTTCCCATTCCGATACCGGATATAGTAGTAAGCATTTTTCGTACAGGTCGCGCTTGAGTACATAGCGTTCCTGTTGGTCAGCCGGGAGTTGCCGTTTCAGGGCTGCCGGAAATAAAACCCGACCCCGGTTGTCTAATTTACAATTGTATTCTCCTACAAACATGCCTGCGTTTTTTTGTGTTGTAAAAGTAAAAATAAAACTCCCATTTTTTTGCGTATTTTCCCATATTTTCCCACATTGTTGAAAACTTTTCACCATGATGGTGTTTAAAAATCAGAAAATCAATGTGTTATGTTGTTTCGAAATATGTTGTAATTTTGGCAGAAATTAACAAGTCTGTCATGGAGGAACCGGTTTTAAAGATTGATCTCGAAAAAGTGATAGGTAATAAGAATCCCAGACTGCTGAAAATTCTGCCGCGAT
>JAGOEF010000022.1 GCA_017997855.1 Bacteroidales bacterium | reverse complement strand
CAGGCGAGCATCAGGCAAAATTTGCCATGAAGTATGAACACAAATCAAAATCGTTTGCCGATTATCAGTTTGCCATGATGCAGCGTCCCGGGCAGTATCAGGGCATGCGCAATCAGGCACAGGGCGTTTTGAACTATGGCGCCTGGCAGTTGTCGGGTAATGCTTCCTATCTGCAGGCTGCCGATACGGCCGTGAACTCGGGCTTCCTGAGGCACCGTGCAGGATTGAGCCGGCAATTCGGCAAATTTCAGCTGGGGCTGAGCGAAGAAGCCGAAGACAACCGCCGCTTTTCGCTGCTGAACGATTCGCTGGTACAAGGCAGCTTTTCGTGGAACAGCTATCGCGCTTGGATCGGATCGGCCGATTCTGCAGCTCAGCAGTTTCGCCTGTCGTATGCACGGCGCAGCGACCGTGTGGTAGCCGATGGAGTGCTTGCCAACAGTACGGGTGCTCACGATATCGACTTCAGCCTGAAACTTGCCGACGGACAGCGGCAAAACCTGCAGGCATCAGCCAACTACCGTAAACTGAGTGTTTTTGATGCTTCCCCGGGCTTGGTGCTGCCCGAAAACAACCTGACCGGACGCCTGGAATATTCGCTGCGTATTCTCAAAGGAGCATTGCAGGCTACTACTTTTTATGAGATTGGTTCTGCCCTCGAACGAAAAACAGAGTTCGCTTATATCGAGGTGGCTGCAGGGCAGGGTGTGTACACGTGGACCGACTACAACGGAAACGGGGTGCAGGAACTCGACGAGTTTGAAGTGGCTTTTTTTCAGGATCAGGCCAACTTCATCAGATACTACACCACAACCAACGACTATATAAAAGCCTACGCCAACCAATTCAGCCAGATGTTGCAGTTCAGACCTTCGAACCGATGGCGCAATGCAAAGGGTTTTGGCGGTTTCCTCACCCGGTTTTCCGATCAGTTTGCCTATAAGGTGAATAGTAAAAACACCTCGGATGTTTTTGGCGTTTATGCCAACCCCTTTGCAGGAACGATCAGCGATTCGAGCCTTGTTTCGCTGAATAGCCATGTGCGCAATGAGTTTTCTTTCAACAAAAGTAACCCGGCGTTTTCGATGGATTACGTGCTGAGTAATAACCGCAGCAAGATGTTACTGGTGAATGGTTTCGACAACAGGAACACGCTCCGCCACGAGCTGATAACACGGTTTTCGCTCAAGAGCCGTTTCCAGTGTTCCAACCAGTTTGCCGGAGGAACTAGGTCTTACGATTCGGAGTATTTTTCGACGAAGAATTATATTATCGATTTTTTGGAGGATGTATTCAGTTTCAGCTTCCAGCCGAATATGCAGCATCGGTTTACCCTGGGATATACCTGGAAGAACAAGCAAAACCGAACGGGAGGTGAACATCTCAGTGCCCATGATGCTGGACTGGAATACCGTATGAGCTCGGTAAAACGGGGTTCCTTGGGTATTAACCTGAACTATATATTTATTGACTACAGCGGCAACAGCAATTCAGCCGTATCCTACGAAATGCTCGAAGGCCTGCTTCCCGGAAGCAACCTTACCTGGCAGGTGAATTTTCAGCGGCAGCTGGCCAATGGTTTACAGGTGAGCCTCAACTACAGCGGGCGGGCTGCCGAAGATGCAAAAACCATTCATACCGGTGGGGTTCAGCTAAGGGCATTTTTTTAGATGGTCCGGAGCCGGGTTAGCTACTCCCGAACCTTTGGCTTTTTCGAAAGGCCCACCACAGGTATTTCGACGGGCGGTATTATAATCGTCTTCGGGGTGGTAAATTACATCGTGGGGCTTCGAGAGCCAAAGCAAGTTTTTTATTTTCTCACCTCTTTAATAGCCTTGGCGATGGCGCAGCTCATTTCTTCGAACAGTTGGTTTTCGTTTACGCTGCCGTCGAAACTTGCGAGTTTACCCTGTTTCTTGTAGTAGTCGGCAACAACCGAAGTTTTGTTTTCGAAAACCTCCAGCCGGTGAATGATGATATCGGTGTTTTTATCGTAGCTGCGTGCGTTGCCGGTTTTCGACCGTGCCACAAGCCGTTTGATGGCCTGCAGTGAGGAGGCTTTTATTTCGAGCACGGTGGTAACACTGCTGTCGAGCCGTTTCAGGAGGCCATCGAGAATATAAGCCTGCACCAGGGTACTTGGGAAACCTTTAAAGATGAAGCCCTTGGCATCAGGGTATTTTTGAATTTTGCGCTCTATCAGCCGGATGGCAATATCATCGGGAACAATGTCGCCGTTGTCGAGAAAAGGCTGGGCAATTTTGCCCCACTCGGTCTGTTGTTCAATTTCGTGCCGGATCATTTCGCCGGTCGAAACATACACGAGATTGAATTTCTCGGCAAGTTTTTTCGATTGGGTACCTTTGCCCGATCCCGGAGGGCCGAACATCACGATATTAATCCATGTTTGCGATAATACTTTTTCGATGCAGTCAACCAACCGATTGTTCACTTCGTCAATCGAGCCCAGTCCGTCGATGGGATAGTACTTCCCCTGTTCGTTGTAGAAGTCAATCAGCGGCATGGTTTTCTCGTCGTATTCGAGCAAGCGTTTTTCGATAACCTCGAGGGTATCGTCGCTGCGTTTTTCGCTTTCGAAGCGTTTGAGCATGCGGTTCATCAACACCTCGCGCGGCACTTCGAGCGATAGAAGACAGGTTAAGCGGGTATTCATTTTGAGCAACAGCCCTTCGAGTATATAAGCCTGCGCATAGGTACGGGGGAACCCGTCGAACAGAATACCGTTCGAGTCGGGGTTCATTTCGATGGATGCTTCAATTATCTGAACAATAATTTCGTCGTCAACCAAACCGCCTTTTTCGATAACGCTTTTGGCTTTCATACCGAGCAGGCTGCCATCGGCAATTTCTTTGCGCAGGATGTCCCCGGTCGAGATATAGGTGAGTTTGTATTTTTCGGCAAGCAGACGAGCCTGCGTTCCTTTTCCGGCTCCCGGAGGCCCGAAGAGTGCAATATTTAACATAACTTACAAAAATTAATCGGTCAAAATCTGGTAGAGGTCTTTCAGGTTACGACCCAATCCATTATAATCGAGGCCAAAGCCAACCACAAACTTGTCGGGTATCGAGAGGGCAACATAATCAATCGGGATGTCTTTCTTATACGCATCGGGTTTGAGCAACATGGTGGCAATGCGGATTTGCTTCGGATTGTGTTTTTTTAAGTCTTCAACCAATTTGGTAATGGTTTCGCCCGTATCAACAATGTCTTCGACCACCACCACGGTTTTGCCGGTTATGTTTTCTTTCAGTCCGATAATTTCCTGAACACAACCTGTGCTGCCGGTGCCTTCGTACGACGAAAGTTTGATGAACGAAATTTTGCAGGGCAGTTCAAAGTGCCGGAATAGTTCTCCGGCAAACATAAACGAACCATTCAGCACACACAGGGCTACCACGTCTTCGCCCTCGAGATCTGCCTGCATTTTGAGGCCGGTTTCGCGAATGGCTTTGGCCAGGGTGATTCCGTTGATGAAGCTTACAAATTCCTTGTCATATAATTTTACCGATTTTTGGTTTCTTGTCCGCATATTATTCTTATTTTTAAGCCTTGACAAATATAAACATAAGTTTGATTTAAAAATATGACAGCAATGGTTAGTATCATTATGGGAAGCACCTCCGACTGGGGGGTGATGCAAAAGGCAGCCCAACTGCTCAATGAGTTTAAAATTCCTTTTGAGGTGAATGCCCTTTCGGCACACCGAACGCCCGAAGAGGTTGAAAAACATGTAAAAACTGCACCCGAAAGAGGTATTCGTATCTTTATTGCCGGAGCAGGTATGGCTGCCCACCTGCCCGGTGTTATTGCAGCATTTACTTCGCTTCCGGTAATAGGTGTTCCGGTGAAGAGTTCTTTCGATGGCATGGATTCGCTGCTGGCCATTGTGCAGATGCCTCCGGGAATACCGGTAGCCACAGTGGCTGTCGATGGAGCCCTGAACGCCGGAATTCTGGCGGTGCAAATGCTGGCTCTTGCCGACGAGAACCTGGCTTCGGAGATGAAAAAATATAAGGAAAACCTGAAGAAAAAAATTGTCGCTGCCAACGAGGAACTGGCTGCCCATCATTTTGAATACCGGGTGAAATGAGAATAGGCAGACTCGTTGTTTTTCTGTTGCTTTGCTTTCCGGCAGGTTTATTTGCCGATGGTGGCGGATGGGTTCCGGGGGCGCGTTTTGCCGGTATGGCCGGTAGCTCGGTGGTATTTTCTGATACATGGTCGGTACTTGGCAATCAGGCGGGACTTGCAGGACTCAATCGTGCCTCCGCCGGAATTGCCTACGAAAACCGGTTCATGATGCGCGAAACAGGGCTTGGTGCTTTTGCAATGCAAACGCCATTGGGAGCGGGTAACCTGGGACTTGGAGTAACCCATTTCGGCTTCAGCCAATACCACGAAAACACCTTCGCGCTGGCCTATGCACAGCAATTGTTTAAAAAGCTGTCGATGGGAGTGCAGGCCAACTACTTCCGCATTCATCAGCCCGATATCTATGGCAACCTCCATGCTTTTTCGTTCGAAGCCGGAGTGATAGTTCAGGCAACCGGTAAACTGCGTTTTGCAGCCCATGTGGCCAACCCGTATCCCCTGCAGATTATTGGTGCTACAGGTCAATATCTTCCGGTTGTTCTTAAGGCCGGTGCCGGTTATGCCTTTGGCAAGTCGGTGATGACCAGCTTTGAGGCTGAATATAACCTGCAAAACGAAAAACCTGTGTTCAGGCTGGGCTTCGAATACCACTCCGAAAAGAATTATTACCTACGGGTAGGTGTGGCCAATCAACCGGTGATTTTTGCACTTGGATTTGGGTATCGCTTCCGCTCGTTTTCGCTCGATCTGGCCTATTCTTACCATCAGGTATTGGGTTCCTCGCCGCATATTTCGCTCGGATATGAGTTTTAAGATAGTTCTGAATATTGTTTTGGCCCTGTGCCTTACCTGTGTTGCCGGTACCGTTTCGGCGCAGGAAACCGAAATTCAGGCTTTCAACGATATTGTGGAACAAATTGCCGAATCGAGCGATGAGGAACTTGACTATACGACGCTCTACGAAACACTGATGCAGTATTACAACGACCCCATCGACCTGAACCAGACCACCGCCGATGAACTCGATAAGCTTATGTTTCTTACTTTTTATCAGGCACGGAGTATTATAAAATACCGCGAGAAATTCAAGGGTTTTAAATCCTTGTACGAGCTTCGCTTTGTTGATGGTATCGATGAGCAAACGCTGAACTTTTTACTGCACTTTGTGAGTGTCGGCATTAAATACGGAAACGATAAAGCCGATTGGAAGAAAATGCTTACTTATGGCAAGCACGATGTTTTTCTTCGCTCACAGTTTACGCTGCAGCAGCGTGCGGGCTATGATGAAATTCCCGATTCGGTGCTGGTTGCCGACCCCGATAAATCAAGGTATCTGGGAAGTCCCTACAAGCTATACACCCGCTATCGCTACCACTATAAGGATAAAATATTCTGGGGTATCACGGCTGAGAAAGATGCCGGCGAAGAATTTTTCCGCGGCTCTCAGCCTTATGGGTTCGATTATTATTCGGCACACCTGCAGGTGAATGGCCTCGGTCCGGTTACCACAGCTATTTTGGGCGATTATCAGGTGGAATTCGGGCAGGGACTCACCCTGTGGTCGGGGATGACTTATGGCAAGGGCAGCAATCCCAACGATATTATTAAACGCGGTCGGGGCATCAGCCGTTATGGTTCGGCCAACGAAAATGAATTTTTACGCGGACAGGCAGCCATGTTTACATTCGGTAAGTTTACGCTGACAGAGTTTCTGTCGTATAATTCCATTGATGCCAGTATAGATTCCGACACTACCTACGACGAAGAGGAAGCCTGGGTGTCGTCGTTTCTGAACAGTGGTTACCACCGGACTCCTTCGGAGCTGGCTTCGAAGAATACCGTTAAGCAAAGCATTGCCGGAGCGAACCTGAGCTATAAAGCCGACTGGTACCATCTGGGATTAACCCTTGCAGCGTTTAATCTTTCCGAAAACCTTACCGGCAACCCGGCACCGTATAATTATTTTGGATTCAGGGGAACCCAAGGGGCTAACGCAGGGCTGAACTATATGATTTATCGTGGAATTTTTACGGCTTTTGGCGAAACTTCGGTCAGCGAAAATCTGGCTTTTGCCACCCTGAATGGTGCCAGTCTGAACCTGATCCCCGAAGTGAATATCAGTGTGTTGCACCGATATTTTGGACCCGATTACCATGCCTTGTATGCTGCCCCATTTTCGGAGGGAGGAAAACCATCCAACGAGTCGGGGTTTTATCTGGGTGCCACAATTTATCCGATAAAGCGATGGCGCCTCGATTTGTATACCGATATCTGGAAATATCCATGGCTGCGATATGGCGTGAGCGCTCCGACCACAGGAAAGGAGTATCTGGCACAATTGAATTATTCTCCTACCCGGTATGTTGATATGCTTTTCAGGGTGAAATACGAAACCAAGCAGCGTAACAATTCTTTAACCGAACTGGGAGTGCACGACATTACCGACTATTCGGTGATGCGTGTGCGCTATCATATAGCCGTTGATCCGGGGCGTGGTTTCATGCTGAAAACACGGCTCGAATGGAGCCGCTATCAATTGGGTGATGCCGGGCCGGAAAATGGATTTCTTATGTACCAGGATTTTTCGTACGCTTTTCAACGGATTCCGCTTCAGCTTACTGCCCGAATTGCATTGTTTAACACCGATTCGTATAACACAGCCATTTATGCCTGGGAACCCGATGTGCTCTATGCATTTTCGGTGCCGGCATACTACGACCGTGGCAGCAAACTGGTGCTGGTAGTGAAGTATTCCCTGGGCGAAAATCTCGATTTCTGGCTGCGGGTTGCTCAAACACAATACAGCTTTAAAAACAGCATTGGCAGCGGCCTCGATGAAATTGAAGGGAATTTTAAAACCGATATTAACCTGCAGTTGCGCTATTCGTTCTGAACATGATTATTGATACACCCCAACAGCACGAAAACTATTTGCGCCGCGTTGTAATCGATCCTCCCGGTAAAATGCTTGAGGCAGGTTTTACCATGCAGGCTGTGTTGCTCATGGCCCAGAGTTTTGAGATTTACGGAGCCTATTTCGATAATAAACCGTTTCGTTCAACCGGACAGTCGCTGAAACGTTTCGATTTGGCCATCGCCAATTTATTTGGGTATAAGTATCACCTCGCCAACCGCAATAATGAACTGTACACCCAGATGCGAGCCTTGTTTATTCACACTTTTCTGCCCGGAGAACGCTTGCATATTATTGAAAAGGCTGATGTGGATTTGCACCTGAATATTGAGAATGGTATAATAACGATAATCCCCGCCGTATTGAACACTGATGTTCGCAGGGCAGGGACTATGCTGATAAAGAAACTTCACGACGCTTCGGTATCACCTAAGCGCGTTTCGACTTCGCTGACGATTAGTTGAAGCCGCCAAGTTTCTGAATATCGGTGCGGATGTTAATACACATCACCGGAATTTTCTTGTACATTTCTTTGTTTTCGGTTTTACGCAGGGTGGTGATGTACTCTTTATATTTTTTTGTCATCATCAACACAAGGTCACACTCATTTTCGCGAATATAGTCGTAAATGGCATCGCTGAAATGAACGCCTGAATCAACCCTGCGCATTTCGTAATCAATCAGGTCTTTTTCAAATATACGTTCTGCAAACAACAGGTTGTTGTTGACCGTTTTAATCTGATATGGGTCGCTCACGGTTGGATACAGTACATACACTTTACTTTCGAAAAGGTTGTTGATATAACGCACCCAGTTGAAAGCAACACGGGATTTCTTGTTGGCATCGAGCGGAATGCAGATGCGGTCGTATTCGCCATAAATAACCGGACCCTGAACCAGAATAAACGGTATTCTGACAAATTTTTTCACCACTTTCATGGCTTTACCCAAGGATTTTATCCCGTGTGTTCCCATCACACCGAGGTATGCGTTGTTTTCGAGGCCGAACTTGTAAATCGCCTTGTATAAATTTCCGGTAACTACCGCTACTCTGATGTCAATATCTTTTCCCTCTTTGAATTTTTTGGCAATTTCTTCGAGTTGTTGGGTTAGTTCAGGAACTTTTGAGGCCTTGGCAGCCACGTGAATCAGATATATTACCTTCTTCGAAATTTTACCGATAGCATAGGCGTGTTCTAACGCATATCCCGACATTTCTGTAAAATCCCAAGGTACGATAATGCATTTTTCCATATAGTTTTAATTAAGGGTTTCCTAAAATTGTTATAACGTAATTTTATTGAAAAGGTTGCGTAAAAATAGTACTTTTTGCTTTTATATAAAAATTATTTAACGTTATGTACATCCTTAATCATCAACTGCAGAAAAGTTTGCCCCATAAAATGGTTTTCGAAAACATGGTAGCAAACGTCAAATGGTTGATAATCAATGATTTTATCGTATTGTTCTCCCAGGCTGAATCCAATCCCTTCAATACATAAATTTGCCCCCAATTCCTGAACAACCTTTACCTTAAGATGTTCCCCTGTTTTGCCCACACGTTTTACGTTCCCATTGTCGAAAACTCCCCGCGACACAAATAGCGGCATCATATTGTTGGGACCAAATGGGGCAAATTGTTTCAAAATCCGGTAAAACTTTGGAGTAATATCCTTGATTTTCAGTTCTGCATCAATCAGTATCGTCGGAATCAGTTGTTCATCGGTAATTGTGTTCGATACAAAATTCTCAAAACGAATTTTAAATTCCGCAAGATTTTCAGGTTTCAGGCTTAACCCGGCAGCATACATGTGGCCACCGAAGTTTTCAAGAAGATCGCTGCACGATTCAACGGCAGCATATAAATTGTAACCCAACACCGAACGGGCCGAGCCTGTAATCATGTCGTTCGAATAGGTGAGTACCACAGTAGGACGATACCAGGTTTCGGTAAGGCGCGATGCAACAATGCCGATTACACCCTTGTGCCAGTCTTCGGAGTATACAACCGTGGTTTTCTTTGATGCGTTGTCAGGGTCGGCTGCTATCATCCGCAATGCCTCATCGGTAATGTTATGGTCAAGTTCTTTGCGGCTGGTATTGAACGTGTTGATTTCGTTGCCGATGGCATCGGCAAAATGATCGTGTTCCGAGATAAGCAGTTCCACAGCCATACTTCCCGATTCCATCCTTCCGGCAGCATTAATTCGGGGACCCAGCTTGAAAACTATATCATGTATCTGGATTTCTTTGTCGTGCAGGCCGGTGATATTGATGATTGAATTCAACCCTTTGCAAGGGTCAGAATTCAGTTTTTGCAAACCATAATAGGCTAAAATTCTGTTTTCGCCTGTGATGGGAACAATATCAGACCCGATGCTTACCACCACCAGATCGAGGTACTGATAAAGATCCTGAATGTTCAGTTTGTTTTTCTGGATATATGCCTGCATAAACTTAAACCCCACACCGCAACCCGAAAGCTCCTTGTAGGGATATTCGCAGTCGGGGCGCTTTGGATCGAGCACCGCAACGGCTTCGGGTAAACTATCGCCGGGATTATGATGGTCGCATATTATCAGGTCAATACCCTTACTGTTGGCATAATGCGCTTTCTCGGTGGCTTTAATACCGCAATCTAGCGTGATTATCAGTTTGTATCCGGCTTCCACGGCATGGTCAATGCCTTGAAATGAAACCCCGTAGCCTTCGTTGTAACGATCGGGAACATAAAAACCCAGATGCTGGTGAAACTGACGCAGATAACTGTACACCAAGGCAACCGCCGTAGTGCCATCGACATCGTAATCACCATAAACCAGAATTTTCTCATGATTTTTAATGGCCAACTCAAGCCGCTCAACAGCTTTGTCCATATCTTTCATCAGGAAAGGATCGTGCAAATCGCTTAGTTCAGGCCTGAAAAATACACGTGCCTGTTCGTAGGTTTCAACACCCCGTTGTACCAATAAATTTGCAATAACACTGTCAACGTTGAGTTCCTTGCTGAGTTTTTCCACCTTTTCGCCGGCCGCCTGTTCTTTTAAAACCCATCGTTTCTCCATTAGTTGATTGTGTTATTTCTGTAGCTTACAAAAGTAATATTATTTTTATGCAGCGATGTGTTTTTTTACGAAAAGACTGTTTTGCTAACGCGATTTTATGGGGATTATTTTGAAATTTTTGAGAAATTTTAACAGGCAAATTTGCTTTCACCCGACTACTGAAATTTTGTTGACAAGTCAGCTTGTTGCACTCCAACCGGGTAAATCATTCGTCCGGTTATTATATAACAAACAGAAACATTATCTTTGTGCCGCAAAAAAATAATACCATGAGTGTAATCGGACTGAGTGAACAGGAAATCGTCAGAAGACAATCGCTTGAAGAACTGCGCAGATTGGGTGTGAATCCTTATCCGGCACAGGAATATCATGTAAACAACAAGGCAAAATGTATCGTTGAAACTTTCGATGACGAAAAGCCCGAAATATTAAGTGATGTTTCGCTGGCAGGTCGTATCATGTCGCGACGCATTATGGGCAACGCATCGTTTGCCGAATTACAGGATGAATCGGGACGAATACAGTTGTACCTGAAAAAGGATGATCTGGCTGTTGACGGTGATACTACGATGTATGATATGGTTTTTAAAAAATTGCTCGATATTGGTGATATTATCGGGGTGAAAGGCTATGTGTTTCGCACCCGTATGGGCGAAATCTCAGTGCATGTTCGCGAATTTACCGTACTCAGTAAATCAATAACACCATTGCCGGTGGTAAAGGAAAAAGACGGTCAGGTTTTCGATGCCTTTACCGACCCCGATATGCGTTACCGCAACCGTTCGCTCGATTTGGTGGTAAATCCGCAGGTGAAAGATGTTTTTATCAGACGTACCCGGTTAACCAATATCATGCGCTCGTTTCTTAATGAACGGGGATATCTCGAAGTGGAAACTCCGATTCTTCAACCGGTTTATGGCGGTGCAGCCGCAAGGCCTTTTACAACCCATCACAATACACTCGACCTGAAACTCTACCTGCGTATTGCCAACGAACTGTATCTGAAACGCCTGATTGTGGGTGGTTTCGATGGAGTGTACGAATTTTCGAAAGACTTCCGCAACGAAGGAATGGACCGTTTTCATAATCCCGAGTTTACGCAAATGGAACTATACGTGGCTTATAAAGACTACGAATGGATGATGAATCTGGTGGAAGAAATGCTCGAGACCATTGCACTGGGTTTATATGGAAAAACCGAGGTTCAGGTTGGCGAAAATATTATTGACTTCAAACGCCCTTGGAAACGTTTTACTATGTTTGAAGCCATTCACCATTTTACCGGAATCGATATTTCGGAAATGGATGAAGCCCAACTGCGTTCCACTGCGCAAAAACTCGGAGTTGAAGTAAACGACGCTATGGGTAAAGGTAAACTGATTGATGAAATTTTTGGTGAAACCTGCGAGGCCAGGCTGATACAACCCACCTTCATTACCGACTATCCTGTCGAAATGTCGCCGCTGGCAAAGAAACACCGAAGTAAGCACGGATTGGTAGAGCGTTTCGAAGCCATCTGCAATGGCAAAGAAATTTGTAATGCCTATTCGGAGCTGAACGACCCCATCGATCAGCGCGAACGATTCGAGCATCAACTATTGCTGGCAAAACGAGGCGATCAGGAAGCAATGGTTCTCGACGAAGATTTTCTGAATGCCATCGAACTGGGTATGCCCCCGACAGCCGGATTGGGTATTGGTATCGACCGTATTACCATGATTATGACCAATTCAGCCTCCATTCAGGATGTGATTTTTTTCCCGCAGATGCGCCCCGAAAAGAAGGCTGAAGTCGATTCACGAGATGACTTCCTTGCCCTGGGCATTCCCGACGAGTGGGTAGAGATTGTTCAGAATTCGGGTTTTGCATCGGTGGAACTGTTAAAACAGGCAAATCCGAATAAACTGCATCAGCAGCTATGTGGCTGGAACAAGAAGCATAAACTGGGGCTAAAAAACCCAAGTCCCGATGAAGTGTCTTCCTGGATCAGGAAAAACTAAGATAAAGCCTATTCAATCTGCTTGGCGTTGCTCACTTTCTCGTTGGTAAGAGCAAATCCGAAAACATCGAGAATGGTGTCGGCATACAAAAACTCCATCCCTTCGACATACACCGCTTTGATTTCTTCAACATCGGTACGGTTGTCGCGCGACAGTACGATGTGCGTAATGCCGGCTCGCTTGGCAGCTAAAATCTTTTCTTTTACTCCGCCAACCGGAAGTACTTTGCCACGCAGGGTAATTTCACCTGTCATGGCAAGACTTTCGCGTACTTTACGCTGCGTATAGGCAGAAGCAATCGACAGTGCCATGGCGATACCCGCCGATGGACCATCTTTGGGAATAGCGCCTTCGGGAACGTGGATATGAATATTCCATTTTTCGAAAACATCAGGATTCAAACCCAGCATTTCGGAATGAGCTTTTACATATTCGAGGGCTATTACCGCCGATTCTTTCATCACATCGCCCAGATTCCCCGTCAGTGTGAGATTCCCTTTGCCTTTCGAAAGACTGGTTTCGATGTATAATATGTCGCCTCCTGTGGCAGTCCATGCCAAACCGGTTACTACGCCCGCAATTTGGTTCCCCTGATATTTTTCTTTGTGATATTTACGGCTGCCTAAATAGGTCTCAATTTCATCAATCGACACGTTTATGTTGTACTTTTCTTTTACAGCTACCTTCAGTGCCACCTGACGTGCAATTTTTGCAATGGTTTTGTCGAGCATTCTCACTCCCGATTCGCGGGTGTAATTCTCGATAAGGAATTCAATAACCGTATTGTCGAGTTGCAGATGTTTTTTGTTCAGACCATGTGCCTCAAGTTGTTTAGGGATGAGATGACGTCGGGCAATTTCGGTTTTTTCATTAATGATGTAGCCACTCACGTCAATCATTTCCATGCGGTCGAGCAATGCCGGACTGATGGTCTGGGTGGTGTTGGCTGTGGCGATAAACATCACCTTCGACAGGTCGTACTCAATTTCTAGAAAATTGTCGTGAAATTCGTAGTTTTGTTCAGGGTCAAGTACCTCAAGCAGTGCTGATGAAGGGTCGCCACGAAAATCTTTTCCTACTTTGTCGATTTCATCAAGAACAAATACCGGATTCGAAGACTTTACTTTTTTAAGGTTTTGAACTATGCGTCCCGGCATGGCACCAATATAGGTTTTTCTATGTCCCCTGATTTCTGATTCATCGTGCAATCCGCCGAGTGACATTCTGGCATATTTACGTCCCAGAGCACGGGCAATCGACTTTCCAAGGCTGGTTTTACCCACTCCCGGAGGACCAACCAGGCATAGTATGGGCGATTTAAGGTCGCCTTTCAGTTTTAATACCGCCAAATGCTCGAGTATGCGTTTTTTTACTTCTTCAAGACCATAGTGATCGGCATCAAGAACGTTGGATGCATTTTTCAGGTCGAAATTGTCGTGTGTGTATTCGTTCCACGGCAAGTCGAGCAGCGTGTGCATATAGTTTACCTGTACTGAAAATTCAGCAGCAGCGGGGTTCAGACTTTGCAATTTTTGCAGCTCTTTTTCGAAGTGGGCTTTTACC
>JAGOEF010000321.1 GCA_017997855.1 Bacteroidales bacterium | reverse complement strand
CGGGCAAAAATGCCTGTATTCTCGGGATCACCTGCCGTGCAGCCATGTCCGCGATGATCGGGGGCATACACGGTAAAATAGTTTTCGTTCAACACATTGGCAAAATGGTTGTAGCGGAATGCATGCTCAGCCATGCCATGGGCAATTACCACAACTGCCCTGATGTCCTCGGTTTCGGCCGACCATTTGTGATACACAATGCCGGCACCATCGGACGCTTTAAATTGATGTTTTACATAACTCATGCTTCATACAGGTTTGAATAGCCTTGTAAATGATACATTTCGGCCAGGGTTTTTATTTCGCGTTGCATGGCTTCGTTGAGGGGAACCCCATGATTTGAGCGATGCAGAAAGTTCATGTATTCTTTTTCGCCCGCAGTGTATATTCGGTCGGCACCCGGCATTTTAGCCGAGTTGCGCAGTTCGCGCAGGATATCACCGGTAGTTTTCTTAAACTCATCGGGTTCGGTAAAATGGCTGATGCTGATGGCAATAAAGAAGTGTCCGAGCCGGTACGGCACTTTCTTTCCATTTTCGAAACCGGTGAGGGCATTCATAAAAGCACCGCCTTGCAGGGCTGCCGACATAATTTCGACAACTGTGGCATAGCCGTAGCCCTTGTATCCACCCGTTTCCTCGCCAATTCCGCCCAAGGGTGTCAGGGCAGCCTGACCGCTGGTCAGGTCTTTGAGTACTTCAACCGGATTGCACTTACTTTTCCCGTGGCGGTCGATTACCCAGCCTTCAGGCAGGGTTTTTCCGGTCTTGGCGTAATACTCAATTTTGCCGCGCTGGCTTACCGAAGTGGCGCAATCGAGGAAAAACGGAAAATCTTCGTCGGTGGGCATGACAAAGGTCAACGGGTTGGTGCCCAGCATATTGTCGATACCAAAGGTAGGGGCTATCGAAGGACGGGCATTGGTGCCGGTAATTCCAATCATTCCGGCTTCAGCAGCCATTATTCCGTAGTAACCGGCTATCCCGTAGTGCGAGCTGTTTCTCACAGCCACCATGCCTAATCCGTAGAGCTTTGCCTTGTCGATAGCCATCTGCATGGCATGCTTACTCACCACATGACCCATGCCGTTGTTTCCGTCGAGCACTGCTGTTGCAGGACCTTCACGAACCACATCGATACGGGTAAGCGGGTTGAGGATCCCATCACGGATGCGGTCAATATAAATCGGCTTCAGCCGGTTGATTCCATGCGAATCGATACCCAGTTTATCGGCTTCAATCAGCACATCAGCAACTATATTGGCATCGGCTGCAGGAACTCCGGCAGCTGTCAGGCAATCGCACATAAAACGGTGCAGCGTTTCAAAATCGGCATATTTCAGTTTTTCACCCATACTCTATTATATTTATCAATCTGATTCGACCTCATGATTATCATCGCGCACGCTGCATCCCGAGAAAATTCCTCTGCAATGCTACAGGCGAATTTACAAAATAAACCCGGCCTTTTTTCATATCTATCAAATAAAATATAGCTGTGTAAAACATTTTTTTCGATTATTTTTGCACAATATGGGGAAACAAGCAACGAAATATAAATCGACGGTTGCAGGCCTGATGGCTTTAGCCATTTTTCTGTCCTTACTGTTGCAAGCAGCAGCACTCGGGGCACAGGCCCCGGCGCGATTGATGGACACATACCTGAAATACCGCGACAGGCTGTTCAGCGAATTTGTGGTTGTGAGTCCGAACGTTGAAGAATTTGGGGTGAATATCCCGGCTACCGACCGCATTCACGACACCCTGGGGAAACCCTATTACATCAGCTGGGGCGACGGAAACTGCAACTTCAATCACTACCTGGGCTTTCTGGCCACCGAATACCGGCTTTTGAAAAACAACCGGCAGGATTACCGCGAAACATACAGCATGCTTATTTATGCCATGCTGGCCATCGAGCGGCTCGACCTGTATTCGGAATATGTGCTGCGCAAACACAACAAACGCTACCGCATCGTTGGCAGCGACACAGTCAGCGACTACATTGTGTATCCGGGTGATATCAACGGGTTTCTTATTCGCGACGATGTGAGCCTGGGTTTCTGGTTGCGCTACGCTTCGTTTTTCGGAATAAAAACCGGAAAACTGAACAAAACCCGCGACGGCACAGGGTCGTATTTATCCGTTTTTCAGAAAGGAATTGTGGCCAAAGAAGAAATGAGTCAGGACAACATTGTAAAAATGCTGCATGCACTGGCCTTGGTTAAAAAGCTGGTTGACGAGGAACCTGAAAATCTGGTCGAAATACACTACATCAACGATTTGATACCGCGCTACCTGAAAGAAAAGGGAATTATTGCCAACGGAAAAATCAACATCAGTCGTTGGGTGGATGATCTTACCGACCGTCTGATGAAACAATTGCAGCATCCGTTTCCCGAACAGGCGCTGTGCTTCAAACCGGGCGTTTCGATGGCTCACCCTGCAAAAAACCAGCTGTTTGCCATTATCAGCACGCGATGGTATATTATGAATCCGGTCACCGATGAACTGGTAGCCGAAGGCAGCGGCGAAGATATGGGCGTTTGGATTAATTCGTTTGGGTTTGCCGAAGCCGGCAACGCCATCAGCGGAACCGATCGTTATCATTTTGACGGATCCAATACGGGATTCAATAAGTACTTATTCAAATCGCTGGTTTTCAAACAGTTTAAAATACTTCCCGGAGGCGCCCTTTCGTTACCCGATAACATCGAAGACTACATGTTTCGTGATTTGGCCGTTATTTCGGATGTAAACTGGTGCGGCAATTCGCTACAGTTATTTTATGCGCTGCGCGACCGCAGAGAAAGACTGACCTACGAGCATCAGACCCTGATTCTCTATCTGCTCCATAAGGACAAATATTCATGCATTTACAGCCGAGGAAAAAAAATGAGGGACGACGACAAAAACTATTATGCCGACCTATTGGCCAAAACACCGCCATCAGGACCCAGG
>JAGOEF010000320.1 GCA_017997855.1 Bacteroidales bacterium | reverse complement strand
GATTTTGTTCGCGGAAGCTTCAGGGTGCGTGGCGATACGGTAGATGTTTTTCCGGCATATCAGGACACTGCGCTGAAGTTTGAGTTTTTTGATGAGGAAATCGAAGCCATTGCATCGATCGATCCATACAATGGACATATTATTGAAAATCTGCAACATGCTGTTATTTTTCCGGCCAATATTTTTGTAACTACCAAGGCCAGAATTCAGGAAGCCATTGTTAATATTCAGGGTGACCTTATGCTGCAAGTCGATTATTTTAAAAAAATCGGAAAGCATCAGGAAGCCCGCCGCTTGTACGAAAGGGTTAACTACGACCTCGAAATGATCCGGGAACTGGGTCACTGCAGTGGAATCGAAAACTACTCACGTTACTTTGATGGTCGGGAAACAGGGAAGCGCCCGTTTTGTCTTCTCGATTATTTTCCGGATGATTTTATCATGGTTATCGACGAAAGCCATGTTACCATTCCTCAGGTACGTGCCATGTACGGAGGTGACAGGTCGCGTAAAGAGAATCTGGTGTCGTATGGATTCCGGCTTCCTTCGGCTCTCGATAACCGGCCTCTGAAATTTGACGAATTCGAAGGATTGATTGGTCAGGCTATCTATGTAAGTGCCACCCCGCAGGATTACGAACTGGCAAAAGCCGAAGGTATAATTACCGAGCAGCTCATCCGGCCCACCGGCTTGCTCGACCCCGAAATTTCGGTTCGCCCCAGTTTGAATCAGATTGATGATTTGATGAACGAAATTAAAAAATGCACCGACAAGGAAGAGCGCGTCTTGGTAACCACATTGACGAAACGTATGGCTGAGGAATTGACAAAGTTTCTGACCAAATATGAGGTGCGTTGCCGCTACATTCATTCCGATGTGGATACCCTTGACCGGGTTACCATTCTCGAAGACCTCCGTAAAGGTCTGTTCGACGTGCTGGTCGGTGTGAACCTGTTGCGCGAAGGATTAGACCTGCCCGAAGTTTCGCTGGTCGCCATTCTCGATGCCGATAAAGAAGGTTTTTTACGTAACACACGTTCGCTGACTCAAACTGCCGGAAGGGCTGCCCGTAATGTTAACGGTAAAGTAATTATGTATGCCGACAAGCTGACCGATTCGATGCAGCGAACCATTAACGAGACCAACCGCCGACGCGAAAAGCAGATTAAATACAATACGGAACATGGTATTACACCACAATCAATTGTGAAGCCCACCGATTCGGCCCTGGCAGGTATATCGGTTGATGGAGCGCAGCCATTATATTACCGCGAATCATCCACCCCCGATTTGGCTGCTGATCCCGTGATTCAATATATGGATAAACCGGCCCTGGAAAAATCGATTAAAAACACCAAGAAGAAAATGGAAGATGCGGCTGCAAAACTCGACTTCATTGCTGCTGCAACGCTGCGCGATGAATTATATGCCTTGCAGAAAATTATGAACGAAAAGTTCCGCTAATCGTATCAGATTCTCACCCGCACACCGAAATACTGCTGAAAATATCCCTGGGTTACTGGTTTTAAACCCGGTATTATTAATGTTTGAATACCCGGCCTCATTTCGATAAATAAATGCATGCGGTTCAGAAAGTCCGATTTATTCCCCATCCTGAAATCAATGCCAAAAGGTATGCACAGGGCGACAGTGTAATCCGGTTTGTTCCGGAATCTTTCGTCAATTGTACTGCTTTCGGGCGAGCGACTCAGTAAATATGAAGTGTTCGTTTCGGGCCAGGTAGCAACCACAACACTACTGTTTACCTGACTTATATAGGTATTGGCATCGATAGCCACATTCACATTTACCGCTGCGCCTCCAAACAACGACCAGCGCGCTTCGTTATCGGTGCTGAATAATACCGATGCGTTCAATCCGAGCTGCTGATGAGTATAATTGCTCGTTATTGAAGTCTGAAATATTGAGTCGATAAAAAACAGTTCACCGCTGCTTTCGGAATCCAGCGTGTCGAAACAAATGCGGATTTCGTTTTTCAGCGACTGGCTGAGCAGGGTGCTTTCGCTGAAACTAACACCGAAACGGAGAACGGCGTTGCCATAGCGATTCTTTTTTTTATTGAACGGTTGAATGCCGATTTGTGCAGCAAAGAAACTACTGTTGTCGTTATAGTATTCTCCCTGAATATATTCATCCAGACCAGGCTGATTGAATATGGTGCTTTCGGGAGCCAGTACTCTGAAATCATCAATACTTGAAAGCTTTTCACCTCCGGGCCAGACGCCCAGGCTTATACTGACATCAAAAAGTCTGGTTTTTTGATTATTTGCAGGAGTATTATCCTGTGAATATATCTCTGTACAAGTCATTCCTAATAGAATGATTAATCCGCTTAAAAATTTAATTCTCATACTAAGTTTTTTTCAGTTAACACTATTCTTACCATATTATTATTCAGTTTTAATGCAACGAATGGCGAACCCGTAGGGGAACTCCATCGAAGTCTGGCTGATGCTGCCTGCACTCATGTAATAAGCAGTACCTAAGCCGCCTGCCGATCCTGCTCCTGTCCAGTAGGTTCCCGACATTCCTTCGTTAAAAACGCCTTTAAATCCACTCCGGTCACCTCCCAGAACCAGTTTGAGGGGTGAAGCAAATGCATCAATTATTGAGGTCCATCCACCTGTGGTAATGGCATTTTGCCAGTCTTCGACAGCCGGCACATGCCATCCGTCGGGACAAGGGTCTGCAGCAGTGGGTGTCCCCGTACCATCGGTCCATCGGGTAATCCAGTTTTCATCCTCGTTCCAGTCGTAATAATCACCGGGATTGTAAATATACAGATTGTGCCCGGGTTGGGTTTGTGCCGGAGCCAGCGTTTCGGTAGTTCCACTGGTGCGCAGCTGATGTCCGTCGTCTTCGCGCCCCCATTGAAATAAATCGCCGTAGGCATTGGCATCGGCTTCAGTAATCGCCACCTGAGTTGCTCCCAGGTCTCTGTC
>JAGOEF010000319.1 GCA_017997855.1 Bacteroidales bacterium | reverse complement strand
GCTATTGGCTGTGCTGATGCTATCCATGAATGCTTATTCTCAAAACACACCATTCTGGATAGAATCTTCATGGCGGCAAACCAACTATCCTGCCGATGGTTACTTAACAGGTTTCGCGCAGGATGTTAAAGCGAACAACGAAACGGTTGCGCAGGCCGAAGAACGGGTTAAAACCCTGGCTGCCGGTTATCTGGCAAAGAATGTTATTGCAACCATACAAACGGTGTCGGATGCCTATTCGCGCAGTGTTGAATACGGCAGTAACGAATCAATTCAAAAAACATTCGAAACGCAAACAAGGGCCGAAACCGATGCAACCATAAATGGTATCAAAACAGATAGCTACTACGATGCGAAGAACAACTATGTGTATGCTTTTTCGTATGTAAACCGCTACGAAGTAATTGGCTACTATAAAGCACAAATAAACATGCTTATTCAGCAAATTGAGGGCTATATTGCCGCTGCCGCACAGTTCAAAGAAAAAGCCGAAAACCTGAAAGCCGAAGCCGAATACAACAAGACGATTCCCTTGTTTGCCAAAATTGAATATGCCCAGGGTTTGCTTACCGCCATTGATAAGAATGTTGACGACAGTGGCTTGCAGATGCAGAAAAGCGTGGCGTTACGCAACAACGTGGTGCAGGCTCTTGCCGATCTGGAACAGGGAATCAGCATATTTATCCGGTGCAATGCGCAACTGTTCGGTACTGCAACCCCCTTGCTGGAAAACAAGCTGAAAGCACAATTGGCCGAAAACAACTGCAGCTTTGTTGCCGACAGCACCCAGGCCGACTGGCTGATTATAATAGATGCCAAAGCCGAAGAGTACAACAACGCGTACAACACGTTTTATTCCTACGTTAATGCCACGATAAGTCTCGAAAAACGGTATAACCGCCAGCAAGTCTATCACGATGAAATCAGGCAAAAAGGAGGGAGCGCCAAAGATTACAACGATGCAGCCACAAAAGCATATAACGACATAGCCAGTAAAATATCGGAACAAATTCTAACGTATATCAAGTAACATGCGAAAACTTAGTTTAATATTCATTGGCCTGAGCATTGCCCTCGGTGCACTGGCACAAAGCAAAGTAGCGGTATTCGACCCGGAAGATAAAAGCAATACGGGTTATAAAGATGTTATGCGCGAAATGCTGAGTACCGGTATTTCAAAATCGGCATATTATAAACCGGTGGAGCGGGCATTGATTAATAAAGTGCTCGAAGAAAACAAGTATCAGAGTTCAGGTATGGTTGACGACAGCAAGATCAGCGAACTCGGCAAACAAATGGGCGCCGACTACGTGTGCGTTTCGATGATACAAAAAATGGGGACGAATTATTTTATTACTGCCAAACTGGTAAACGTAACCACGGCATCGGTCGAATTTCAGGAGTATGTGAAAACGACCAATGGCGAAAATGACCTTTTTGAAAAAATAGACGAGTTGGCCGGCAAACTCTCATCGGCCAAAAGTGCAACGAACGCAACATCAAAGCCCGTTACTAATTCGGAAATACCCACCGTCGAAATAAATTATCAGACCTATATGGTATTGCCCAAAGATTTAAACGACGAATATACCTGGCAACAGGCGGTAGATGCTTGTAACAATTTGACTGCATTCGGTTACGATGATTGGTTCTTGCCCGACAAAATCGAATTATCTGCATTGTATGATAACAGGGTAGAAATAGGTGGTTTTGAGGATCGTTTTTATTGGAGTCGTACTCCTTCCGATATTGATAATAGCACGGCTTTTCGGAAACACTTTTCTGCTTATTACGATAATTTTTACGACAAGACTTATAATAGTAAGGTGCGTTGCATCCGGAAAAGCACCAAATAAAATTGCATGAAATATGAGAAGTTCAATTGATAAAAACAGCAACTAAATAATATTGCAAAAATGAAACGATTACTTACCCTGATTGGGTGTATTGGAATAACAATCTCTGTTTCGGCACAGGTGAAAAATGTTGCCATTCTCGAAACAGTTGACAAGGAGAATACGGTGAGCTACATGTATGAGGTTATGATACGGAGCGAGCTTGAAAAATCAATATCGAAGACATCGGGCTACTATGCATTTTCGAGGTCTGATATCGACCAGATGATGAAAGAAATCAATTTCCAGATATCGGGTATGGTAAGCGATGATCAAATAAAGAAACTGGGCGTTATGACCGGTGCCGATTTTGTTTGCGTTGCCGAAGCCATTGTTGACGGGGACAACTTTTTTGTAACGGCAAAAATAATCAACGTCGAAACGGCGAGAATCGAACGCTCCGACAACGAACTCATGCAAACCAATGCCCAATCGATAAAAGAGGGCTGCGAAAAATTGGCCAATAAACTGCTTGGCGTAAACACACCTGCTGCAACTTCAAAAACAACAACATCACCAGACAAAGCTCCTGATACTCTGTTGGAACAAGGCATTGCTGCAATGATGTCGGCAAAATATGGTGATGCCTATTATTCGTTTAGCGAACTATACGACACAGGAGATAAAGAGGCTTGTTATTATTTGGCTCAATTATTTTACCGGGGCGATGGGGTTCAACAAAGCAACGAAAAGGCCAAACAATATGCCGAAGAAGGAATAAGCAACGGAAAAAATATCAATGGGTATATTTTAGGCGCTTTGAACGAAGGCGAAGTAGCCGAAAACTATTATAAAAAAGCATTTGATGAAATGAAGTCGAGTGCCGAAAGCGGGAATGCCATAAGTCAATGCAATTTGGGTTATATGTATGCATCTGGTAAAGGGGTTTCTCAGGATTATTACGAAGCTCTGAAATGGTACCGGAAATCAGCCGAGCAGGGTTATGCAAGAGCACAATGCAATTTAGGGAATATGTATTGTAATGGCGAAGGGGTTTCGCAAGACAAAACCGAAGCTGTGAACTGGTACCGCAAAGCAGCCGAGCAAGGCGATGCAAGAACCCAATGCAATTTGGG
>JAGOEF010000021.1 GCA_017997855.1 Bacteroidales bacterium | reverse complement strand
GGCGCTCGGCAATTACTGCCGCTTCGTCGCCATTGCCCGAGAAAAATGCATAGTTGGTAACATCATACATTTTCGTGCTCAGGGTCCAGCTTTCGCCGGCAGCATGAAAAATTTTCGCCATGGCCGATATCGATAGCGGGAAGAACTTGGGTTCGCGCGGGTTAAGCGTGTACAACACATACTTTCCATGTTCGTTCAGCGGGATTTTAGCCCCTTCGCAGCCGGGTTCATCCTGCAGTTCTTCTTCCATCCACTCAATGGTATCGACCAGTTCTTCGGTGGGTATCGCCATATTGTTGCCGGTAACGATGGCTGAATTTACAGTCGATTGCAGTGTTTCGGGAACCATATTCATATTGGAGAGCATTCTCCGTCCGGTTCTCACCACATAGGCAATATCAACCCCAATCGAGCAGTGAATGGTGCAACGTCCGCACATGGTGCAGGCGCCATACAACAAATCAATCATCTCGTTTACGGTAGGTTCATCCAGACTGCGTGCGCCCACCAGTGCGGGAAAATGCCTTCCCGTAAAGGTGCAGTAACGCTTATATACCGACGACACAATATCAACTTTACGTGCCGGTATAAACCGGTCGTCGTGCAGGGCGAGATAATACATGCAACTGTCGGCACACAAACCGCAGTGAACGCACGAATTCAGATGGGTTATCAGTTTACTGTCTCTAAGGTGGGTCAGCACCTCAAGACCTTTATCGCGGGAATCGTTATTCAATGTCATGGTTCAGCATTAATAGGGTTTTGATGGCCACACGCCACGGCGTCCGAAAAACACACCCAAATGATAGCGGGCTGCAAAGAAATACACGGCATGTTTCAGTTTTCCTAAGGGAAAATAGAACAGCAGCAGCGATGCAGCCACATAGAATGCCGGTGCGGCACTGTCCGAAATCATGGCAATGGCTCCGGTCAGCTGAAACACATCGACGAGCAGGTTCGAAATATAGTCGTCGGGGTTCGAAAGCTTTCGCAGTTTTGCCACCACAAAACGCTTTATGAGAATGGCAATTCCCGAAACGCTACCGGCCAGCAGGGCTGCAAAAACCAACCAGCGGTAATTGCCTTCGGGCAGCAGTCCGGTGAGATACACCAGAAACACAGCGATTGCCAGAAAGGTAGCCAGGTGATAAATCATTCCGGCGGTGTAGGTTGGCAGGTGCAGGTAGGCCGATTCTTTGTGTTTAGGGCTCATGGCAGCCGTAAACGAATATTTTATACCGGCATTTTCGCTTCCCGTACTTTTCGAGTAATCACGGGGTTTTCCCAGCCTGATCAGCCTGATAAAGTGAAACAGGGCGGAGCCTATGCACACAGCCAGTGCCGCTACAGCAAGCCATTGGTACCACATCATAATTTGGGCAGTTTAATTGATTATACGCAACCATCCGGTTTGGGCAGACCGGCAATGCGGCATGCTCCACGGGCAGGACCCAAGGGGAACAACTCGTAAATGTCCTTCAGTTTCAGACCGGTTTCTTTGCAGATTACCCGTACCATGGGAGCCATACCTTTTTCTTCGAAATTCTGACGGATAATTCTCACCACAGCCCAGTGCTGTTCGTTCATTTCTTCGATGCCGTCGTAGCGGGCAAACATCCGGGCCACGTCGTCGTTCCAAACCTGTGGGTTCTGCAAGAACCCATCTCCGTCAACCTCAAATACTTTTCCTTCAATTTCGAGTTGTGCCATAGTGTATATATTTATCAATTGGTTTCCGATTCATCAAACAGCTCCATAATTTCGAGGGGTGATTCCGTGGTGTCGGGCAACACAAAATCAGGGCAGAAATTCAGACTTTGTTTGGTGATAAAACGCTTGCAGTTTAAATATTCTGTACCCGAGTTGCAAAAATGTCCGATATAAAATTCGCGTTTGTTTCCTGCATTAAATCCGGAGTCGTGCACCAGTTTACAGGTTTCGAGATTCTTACAACAATAAGGTTCTGACATGCCACGAAATTTAGCTTGTGCAAAGTAAAGAATTTTATTAGAAACCCGAATATGGCCTGGCGTAAATTTGAATGATTTTCGGCATAGTCCTAAAGATTGACAATTATCTCAAAAGCTGTTTATAATTATGTCAGAATTTCACAATTCGTCGTAATGTTCGCTGTATTCCAATATAAATTTCAATAGTGTACAAACCCGCTTGGAAACCACTAAAATCGATGCTGAAGTTATTATCAGGTTTATTGATTTGGATCAAACAGTTCCCCATGTTGTCGAAAATTCTGCAATGATCAATTGTCTTTTTTGAATCAATAAACAATTTATCGTTAACCGGATTGGGCGAGATATTGATTACATCTTTGCTGGTTGACTCTGCTTTTGTTTCTGATTCAACTGTAATGCAGTCATATAAATGGCAATTGTTTGCATCGGTTACTGTCACACAATAGTCACCGGGTGAAAGATTGCTAATTGAAGGTGTATTGCCATTGTTGCTCCAGTGGTAGTGATATGGAGGTGTTCCTGTTGTAACAATTGCTGTTGCCGTGCCATCATTACCTCCGGGAACAGATACCGGACTTGATTCAATTGACATTTGAAAGTCCGGGAATATAAAAACATCAATGTCATCGTCGTTAATGTTACCATTGGCTGTGGTAACAATTACCGAATAATGAGAGCTGATATTTGTTGTTATTGTTCTTGAGTGATATTTCCCATTCCATAGACAGTGTGTTATCTGCGTAGGCAAATTAATATTTACCTGACCACCACAACTGGTTTTATCCGGCCCCAAATCAAAATACCACCAATCGGTATAATCGTCTGTGGTAAGTCTGATTGCAAGTCCACCATTAGTTATTCCCGGCAAACTGACCCAATCACCATAATTATAAGGGTATTGTATCAGATTGAAAACGATATCATAATTGCCTGCATTTACTGTTGGATCGGTTCCAATGTATATTTTGTTGTTGTCATCGCCATAATATAATTCAACCGCTGCAATACATTTTTCGTAGCTATGTCCGTTTTCAATGGTAATGTTAACGAGTTCGCTAAACATGAGGGTTGTCCAGGTGCCTATATCCTGAATTTCTATGTCTTTTAAAGGTGTTGAACCAATTTCTACCCAGCTATCAATATCTTCGTTCCATTTATACATGTGACCGATTATTACTGTCCCGGGTGTAGTACCTTCAGCAATATAAATTTGCATTTCACCTATAGAAGTAGGGTAGTAAAAATTATAGGGTGTTCCAATTTCCTCTCCATCGATAGAATAACTCTGAAATAAATCTGTCCCTATTTTTCCGGTGATGTTGTTCAGATCTTTCCTAAATTTTGTTCCGGAGATTAAAAAATGGTCAAGTCGGTGATTGTTCTCCTGATTTATATCTGTCTGGTTATCTGGAGTTATGCTATAATCAACATAGTAGAAACCACGCATAGTACCACTTGGTAATACCAGAGGTGTACTGGTGATATCGATTGTATCAGTTTCACCTGGAGATAAACTGAGTCCCGGTAGAGTTTGAGTATAGATTTGTGAATTCTGATTACTAACCGTAACGGTACACGAAAACTCTGAAGTCACACTCCCTTTATTTTCGACAATAATGTGAAAATAAATCGTTGCATTGCCGGAAATCAATTGATTGATAGGAAAAATTCCGTAAACCATGCATCGGTCAAACATGCTTTCTTGATTTTTGGAGTCCACGTTGTGATAATCAAAGAAGCACATTCGTGAATCTTTAATTACAATATCGGTAAATGCATCCTTTTTATCTTTCTGGGCATATAGCTGATTAAAGGAATACAAAACAAAAAAAGCAATTCCAAGTATGTGATTTACAAACCTAGTCATACAACCGTATTAAATCATCGAAGGTAACCCTTACGACTTTAATGCCTCGGCACCACTGGTAATTTCGAGTATTTCGTTGGTAATGGCTGCCTGGCGGGCTTTGTTATACTGAAGGGTTAACTCCTTAATCAGTTCGGTGGCATTGTCGGTGGCCTGATGCATGGCCGTCATACGGGCGCCTTGTTCTGCGGCATTGGTGTCGAGCAGGGCTTTGTAAAACTGTATTCTGATTGTTTTCGGAATCACTTCGTTCAGCAAAGTAGCTGCATCGGGCTCAAAAATATAGTCTGCCGGGCGCTTCCTGTTTTCGGGAGGAAGCACGGGCAACATTTGTTCGATTGTCTGAATTTGTACCCCTGCGTTTTTAAACCGGTTGTACGCCAGAATTACCGTTCCATACTGGTTGCTCACAAATTGCTGCATCAATTCGTCCGACAGGGCTGTTGCTGAACCAAAGTTGATGTGATCGTACAGGCTGAAGTTAATACGCTCCACGACAAAGCCCCGGCGTTTAATGAGTTCAACCCCTTTCTTACCGATACAGAAAAAACTGAGTCGTTTTTCGGCTACCGCATCGGCATACTTGTGTTCCACAAATTCGATGGTCTTTTTAACCATATTGTTGTTGAACCCGCCACACAATCCGCGGTTCGAGGTGAACAGCACAATCAGCACGGCGTTGCTTTTGTTGGGGAGCATATACGGACTGATCCGCTTTTCGTCAAACGGATCGGTGAGCGAAGAGGCAATCCGGCTCATGTATTCGGCGTAGGGCCTGAAACCGGTAATCCGGTCCTGCGCCCCTTTCAGCTTGGCAGCAGCCACCATTTTCATGGCACTGGTAATTTGCCTTGTCGACTTTACCGAGCCAATCCGTATCCTTAACTCTTTTAATCCGGCCATAACTTGTTAGTCTTTTTTGTACTTCGCGGCTATTTCGAGGGCCGTTTGTTTCAGAGTTCCCGAAATTTCGTCGTTCCACATCCCTTTCTTCAGTTTATCCATCAAGTCCTGATTTTTCAGGTGCAGATAATTCAGAAAATCCGATTCAAATTCCGAAATTTTTGTCAGGGGAACCTGTTTCAACAAACCAAAAGTACCGCAAAACAGAATAGCCACCTGATCTTCTACCTTATAGGGTTTATACTGATTCTGTTTGAGAATTTCAACGTTTTTACGTCCTTTATCCAGTATCGACAGGGTGGTTGCATCGAGGTCGGAACCGAATTTTGCAAACGCTTCGAGTTCACGGAACTGCGATTGGTCGATTTTGAGTGTTCCGGCCACCTTTTTCATCGATTTTATCTGTGCGTTACCACCCACACGCGAAACAGAAATACCCACGTTAATAGCGGGACGGATACCGGCGTTAAATAAGCCTGTTTCGAGGAATATCTGTCCGTCGGTAATCGAGATAACATTTGTGGGAATATATGCGGATACGTCGCCGGCCTGTGTTTCGATAATCGGGAGCGCGGTCAGCGAGCCGCCACCTTTTACTTTTCCCTTCAGGCATTCGGGCAGATCATTCATATTGCGTGCAATATCGTCGGCCTCCACAATTTTTGCGGCACGTTCGAGCAGGCGCGAGTGCAGATAGAACACGTCGCCGGGATACGCTTCACGTCCGGGGGGACGACGGAGCAACAACGACACTTCGCGGTACGAAACGGCCTGTTTCGACAGGTCGTCGTAAATAATCAGTGCAGGGCGTCCGGTATCGCGGAAATATTCCCCGATACTGGCTCCGGCAAAGGGTGCATAAAACTGCATGGCTGCCGGGTCGGATGCCGTGGCACAAACAATCGTTGTGTAGGGCATGGCACCGGCATCTTCGAGTGTTTTGGCAATTTTTGCAACAGTGGAACCCTTTTGTCCGATGGCCACATAAATGCAATACACAGGTTCACCCTTATCGAAGAACTCTTTCTGATTGATAATGGTATCGATGGCGATAGCGGTTTTACCGGTCTGGCGGTCACCAATAATCAGTTCGCGCTGTCCGCGGCCAATGGGCGTCATGGCATCGATGGCTTTAATACCCGTTTGCAGGGGTTCGTTCACCGGTTGTCTGAAAATAACTCCGGGCGCTTTACGCTCGAGTGGCATTTCGAACAGGTTGCCTTCGATAGGGCCTTTTCCATCGAGAGGTAACCCCAGGGTGTTAACCACCCTGCCGAGCAATGGCTCGCCCACCATAATAGAGGCAATACGACGCAGGCGGCGCACCGTGTCTCCTTCTTTAATGTCTTCGCTGTGGCCCAGCAACACGGCTCCCACATTGTCTTCCTCTAGGTTAAGAACAATACCCTGTACTCCGTTGCTGAATTCAATCAGCTCGTTTGCCTGCACTTTACTCAGTCCGTAAATACGGGCAATACCGTCGCCCACCTGAAGTACTGTCCCAATTTCCTCAAGGCCGGTTTTGGTTTCGATACCTTCTAATTGTTGCCGTAAAATAGCTGATACTTCCGAAGGTTTAATGTCTGCCATAATATTTGAATTTATAATTTGCTTTTATATGAATCGTTCGTAAGATTTCGTCTGATGTTTTCGAGTTGGGCCTTAATACTGGTATCGATCTGCATATCATCCACCTGTACAATGAAACCACCGATGAGGCTTTCGTCGAATTTATTGGTAAACTCGATGCTGGCGTTGAAGTGACTTGCGAGGAGTTTGCGCACCGACTCGGTGTTTTTGGCACTCAGCGGTGCCACTGTAGTGAGCTGCGCTGTTTTAATACCCATTTCGGCTTTATAGAAACTGATAAAGTCGCGGCAAATATTCTGGAAATACTGCTCCCGGTCGTTTTCAACCACCAGTTTCGAGAAGCTTTGTACCAGAGGATGCATCGCAGCGGTAATTTCCGAAATAATCTGCACTTTAAGCGATGGTTTAATTACCGGATTGGCAAACACCTCTTTCAGTTCGGCATGATCCGAAAACAACTGAAACAGGGTACTCATGCCCGAGTACACATCCTGCAGGGCTCCGCCATCTTTGGCTGAGAGCAGGAGGGCTTTGGCATAACGCACCGAAATTTTGCTCTGGTTCATGCTAATTCAGGTTAATGTCTTTAATGATGTCGTCAACCAGTTGTTGCTGAGTTTCGGCATTGCCGAGGCTTTTCTTCAGCAATTTTTCGGCAATCTGAATCGAGATGCCGGCAACTTGTGTTTTAATCTGATCGAGTGCCGAGGCTTTTTCGAAAGCAATTTCCTGACGGGCCTGCTCCTTCATTTTATCGATTTCTGACTTAGCCGAATTTTTGGCGTCGTTGATAATCTGGGTGCTGAAAACGCGTGCTTCTTTCAGGATTTCGTCGCGTTCGGCTTTGGCCTGTGCAAGAATAATGTCGTTATCTGCCTTGAGGCGGGCCATTTCTTCACGGGCGTGTTCAGCCGACTTGAGTGCATCCTCGATGGATTGATTTCGTTTGTTGATACTGTTGAGTATCGGTTTCCATCCGTATTTGCCAAGAATGAGTACCAGCAATAAAAATGCTACTACCATCCATACCAGCAAACCTAATCCCGGAGTTACTAAATCCATAGTCTTAGTTATTTTAGTTCAACGCTTTTTTCAATAAAAGAAACCCTGCGGCCAACCGCCGTACAGGGTTTCAAAATTTTTATCCCTGCAATAAAGCTACCACCACGGCAAAAAGAGCAACCCCTTCGACAAGAGCTGCTGCAATAATCATTGCCAACTGGATTTTGCTGGTTGCTTCGGGCTGACGGGCAATGGCATCCATGGCCGATCCGCCGATTCTTCCGATACCGAGACCTGCGCCTATAACGACGAGTCCTGCACCGATTGCTGCTATTCCACTCATAATACTTGTATTAAATTAAACAAAAAAACATACATTCATTTTAATGGTGTTCCTCAACTGCCATCCCGATAAACAGGGCGGTCAGCAATGTGAAAATATACGCCTGCAGGAATGCCACCAGCAGTTCGAGAATATCCATGAACAACACAAATATTATCGAAACCGGAGCAATCCACAGCGATTGGAAAATAAAAATCAGTGAAACCAGGCTGAGTACGATGATGTGCCCGGCGGTTATATTGGCAAACAGACGAATCATGAGGGCAAACGGCTTGCTGATTACCCCGATCAGCTCAACGGGAATCATGACAATGTAAAGCCACCAGGGAACACCGGGCGCTGCGAAAATATGCCGCCAGTAGTTTTTGTTCCCGCTGAACACAGTTATCAACAATGTGAGTAAGGCCAGTGTGAATGTGATGGCAATATTACCGGTTACGTTTGAGCCGCCCGGAAAAAAAGGAATTAATCCCAGTATATTATTAATCAAAAGAAAGAAAAACAGGGTCAGCAGGTAAGGCAGGTATTTTTCGTATTTGTGTTTACCTACATTCGGGATTACAATATCGTCGCGCACGAACAATACCAGGGGTTCGAGAAATGCCTGCAAACCGGCCGGGCGACCGGGACGTTTTTTATAGGCACGGGCCATGCTGAGGAATATCCACAGGAGTAAAAACACCGAAAATAACAAAGCAGCGGCGTTGCGGGTAAGCGAGAAATCGAGGGGCTTTTCGTTAGCTATCACATGCTCGCCCTCTTTTTCGCCTTCTTCGAGTGTGATTCCATGTTCGTCGTTGGCCAGATAAATTTTTTCGTGATGCAATATATATTCACGGTCTCCGCGGATTACATTTACTTCTCCATGATGAAATTCCGACGACATAAATACATCGAGATGACCGTTGTAGTAAAGGATTACGGGCAGGGGAATACTCACTTGTTTTTCTTCACCATCTTTCTGATATGTGAGTATGTGCCAACTGTGAGAATCCTTAATGTGATGCATTATCATCGAATTCACATCGAGTTTTTCTTCTTCAGGCTTCGGTTCCGAAGCGGCTGCATTATAGGCAAACATGCTAATAATGAGCAAAAAAGAAGCGAAATATTTATATAGTGCCGTCATCGGTTTTGTGTTCGTTTTCGCGTTTTGAAAATAACAATTTTTAATGATTTCTGAAAATTCTTTATTTTTTTAACAATTTAACCAGATACATTACCTCAAACACCAGATAGGCAACGTAAATTGCCATAAATTGAATAACGATTCCGGTGGTTTCGCTGTCCTTGTTCATCAGATAGGGTAACAGAAAACCCACCGAAGCCAGCATTTTTAAAAATCCGGCCGCCATAAACCCCAGACCCATCAGTTTTGCATCCTTATTAAGCAGCCAGATTACCACAATCAGATTCAGCAGGGTAAGCAATCCCAAAAAGAGGTGAAAATGCCAAAATCCGGCCGGATTGGTCAGGTTAAGAACAAGGTAAACAATCAGCCAGTGCAGTAAGAACAAAAACAAACCAAACGAAAGAAGTTTCAGTGTTGCAGAGAAATATTTCTGTATGGCTTTATTCACGGGGCAATTGTTTTATCAGTAAATATATGGCAGCAGCTACACCCAACAACGAAAGCACGATGGTAAGCCAGGCCGTTTCGTTTCCGATTTTTTTGTCGGCCCATACACCCAGATAAGTTAAACCCGCAATTACTGCAATCATTTCGATTACAATAGCCGAGTAGCGGGCATAACGGCTGTATGGATTGTCGCTATTTGGCTTCGGCATTTTCGGAAACCGAAGTGTATTCCTGTTTTTGCCTGTTACCGCCCATATTGCAGGTTCCGGTAAATACAGCGCCGGGTTCAATGGCAAGTTTCGAGGTGATGATATCACCCATTATTTTTGCCGTTGATTTTAGCGTTAAAAGCTCGCCCACCACAATTTTACCTTCGATAATTCCTGAAATCTCAGAGTTTTTGCAATCGATTTCGCCGATGATTTTTCCGGTTTCTCCAATAATAAGACGCCCTTTAATCTGTAAATTCCCTTGCAGGGTGCCGTCGATGCGCATATCGCCCGTCGAAATTACATCTCCCTTGATGGTAGTGCCATTTCCAATAATGTTTACGGCTGCCTGTTCCGTTTCGTTAAGTTTTGCCATAGCGATGTGTTGTGTTTGTGTTGCTGTTGCACAAAAATAAAAATAATCATTTACATTCGTATCATTCCGAAAAAAAAACACAAACACGACCTGCCGGTTTTTTGAATTTAATTTCAGAAATCAAAAAAAAAAATTGCACAGAAAAACAATTAAGTGTATTTTTGTGTTTTCTCAGTGGAAAAATTTGGGTGATTGCAACCACAGCAAAACAATGCTAAAACACCGTTTCTGTTTTTACAATCATTCAATAACATAGTATTAATTTAAAACTTGTTAAGATGGGTTATTTATTCACATCCGAATCGGTATCCGAAGGCCATCCTGATAAACTGGCCGATCAGATTTCTGATGCAATTCTGGATGAATTTCTGGCTTTCGACCCACAGTCGAAAGTGGCTTGCGAAACCTTGGTGACTACGGGTCAGGCTGTGGTTGCCGGAGAAGTGAAATCGAAAGTGTATGTCGATATTCAGGAAACTACACGCCGTGTTATCAACGAAGTGGGTTATACCAAAGGTGAATACCGCTTCGATGGTAATTCCTGTGGTGTTCTGGTTGCCATTCACGAACAGTCGCCCGACATCAATCAGGGTGTCGAAGAGGGTAAGGGGCTTCATCAGGAGCAAGGTGCCGGCGATCAGGGCATGATGTTCGGATATGCCTGCCGCGAAACCGAAGATTTTATGCCCTTGCCGCTTGATTTGTCGCACCGCTTGCTTCAGGAACTGGCAGCAATCAGGCGCGAAGGCAAGATGATGACTTACCTGAGGCCCGATTCCAAGTCGCAGGTGACCATTGAATACGACGACCAGCAGAAACCCCTGAGGGTTCATACCATCGTAATATCAACCCAGCACGACGATTTCGACAACGACGAAAAGCGCATGCTCGAAACCATTAAAAACGATGTACAGAATATCCTGATTCCGAGGGTTACATCAAGCCTGCCCGAAAAAACTGCCGGACTGTTCAGACACAATTATGTGTTGCATGTGAATCCAACGGGTAAATTTGTCATTGGAGGACCTCATGGAGACACTGGCCTGACCGGACGTAAAATTATTGTGGACACCTATGGTGGCCGCGGTGCGCATGGTGGTGGTGCTTTCTCGGGCAAAGACCCCAGTAAGGTCGATCGCTCGGCTGCCTATGCTACGCGGCATATTGCCAAAAACATGGTAGCGGCAGGTGTTGCCGATGAGATTCTGGTTCAGGTTGCCTATGCTATTGGCGTGGCCCAGCCGGTAGGTATTTATGTAAACACCTTTGGCACTGCCCATGTGAACATGACCGATGGTGTGATTGCCGAAAAAGTTAAGGACATTTTCGATATGCGCCCGGCAGCCATCGAACAACGATTTAAGCTCAGGAATCCTATCTACCGCGAAACGGCAGCTTACGGACATTTCGGCCGCAGCCCCCGCAAAGTGACGAAGGTTTTCTCCTCACCTTATATCGAAGATAAAAAGGTGGAAGTTGAATTATTTACATGGGAGAAACTCGATTATGTTGAAAAAATAAAAGCTGTATTCGGCCTTTGATTTTGAACCTATAGGTATGCAGGCAGCGCCAATTTGTTGACGCTGCCTGTTTTGTTGTTAACAACCGGTAGTTTGTTTTTTAAATATTTATTAAATTGCCGCCACTTCGGGATTCTTAAGTACTGTTCAAGTTCCCGGGGGGAGTATCCGAAAATCCTGAAGAGTAGGGTAATTTTAATATTGGAATACCATGCCAACCAAAAAAATCTTGCAAGCCGCGCTGCTCATTCTTACTGTATTGTTTTTTGTATCGTGTCAGAAACAACCTACCGCCAGTTTTTCGCTCGACAAATCGGTGTATAATGCCGGAGAAACGGTTGTGATAACCAATTCATCGACCGATGCCCATCATTATGAGTGGAATCTGCCTGGTAATAGCACCAGCACCGAAGAAAACCCCGTGTATGTTATTCCCGAAACCGCTGCGGGTATTCTTACTTTTAAACTCACTGCGTTTTCGCGCAATGGCGAATTGTCGAGCGAATCGCTGAAATCGATTAATGTTATTCCGAAAACCGGTAATGCTGTGTTCTGGCAGAGCGAAGGTTACGATAATATTACGGTTACCATTAATAGTGTTACCGAAAATATTCTTGATAAAATAACCACAGCTCCCGATTGCGGTCACTCCGATTGTGCAAACTTTGCCGGATTGGTGGTTGGTACGCACAATTACACTGCCAACGATGGTGTTTACTTCTGGCAGGGGCAAATCGAGATTGTCGAAAACCAATGCACGGTTGTCAAACTCAATTACTCCGATGCAACCCAGCAATAAGCGACCGGTTTAAAACTTCTCGTCATATTTTGTCCATAGGAAATCGCCGAGTTCAATGGCTTTATTCACGGCTTTGTTTCCCTGATCGTTGGAATATTGTGTCAGGAATTCAATACGCTTTTTTTCCGATTTCATGTTCATGGCGAGGCGTTCAACGCTTTCCTGATTTTTAAATAAGTCTTTTTGCATGGGGCCCCAAACTGCAGCCAAATCGTGGCGCATATCACCCCAGCGTTGTGCTGCCAGTGTTCCCAGTCTGTTGAAAGCCCACCATGCCGATTGCAGGGTGTACCCTTTGGTGCGTCCGGGCGTTTTATACGACTGTGGCATATCGGTAACCGAACAATAGAAAGGAACATACACCGATGATGCAATATTATCGAGTGCAATCCACGCAACCCCGCCTACTTCGTCGGGAAGCCATGAGCGCGATTGCAGTATGGTGCCGTACATGGTGTACCAGCGCGCAATGGTTCGTTCTCCCAAAAACTGGATATGATCATCGCTACCGGTGTGATACCATCCTCCGCTTACGTTGTGCAATTCCAATTGCTCGTAGGGCATGAACGGGTTTGCGAGCGGTGAAACTATGGTTTTTCCGTTTTTATCGGTGCTGGTAATGCTGCGGGTCATGTCGTAAGGAGTGCCTTCGTAATAGTCCGAAAATATCAGTACGAGCATTTCCATACTTACCGGTTTATCGGGTTTTACCGAAAAGGGATAATTCTCGTCGTTGGGGTCAAGTTGCAGCGATGGTGCGAGCATATCAAAAATTCTCCACTCCCGGCGGCGGCTCGCAAGTTCTTTACGTGACTGGGGTGCATAGGCATACGCAAACCGGAATGCTTCTTTTTCAGGGTTCCACCAGGCACTGTCGCGGGCCATGTCGAAAATATTGGTACTGGCCATAAAATAGTCTTTGTTTTTTATGTCAATTTCCATGATACGGCTTGCATTGGCATTACACGACACATGGTCGTCGGGTACGCGTTGTGCAACCCAGATCGCACCCACTTTTCCCTTTCCGGGACCCACGATTTCGAGATGCCACACCTCGTTGGGGTCGGCAATCGTGAGGCATTCGCCCGCGTCGTTCCATCCATATTGTTTCAATAGTTCGCCCGCCATAACGATGGCTTCGCGTGCGGTTTTGCATCGCTCGAGCATTAATTGACACAAGCGTTGACAATCGATAAGTCCGGCATCCGACTGCAGACAATCGCGGCCTCCAAAAGTTGACTCTCCAATGCCAAGTTGATGCTCGTTCATGCACGGATATGCCGTGTTAATGAACTGGTAGGTGTGTTTCACCTGTGGTATTTCGCCGATAACAATGTTCGAATACGATGGCATAGCCGTTGTATCGCAGGCAATACGCCTGTACATGGGAGTCATCTCACCCGGTTTGTGGTCCATGGCCGGAATTATATTCATTTCGCTGCGTGTTCGGTGACTGTCGTCGGTGTGCGATGTGATAACCGAACCATCGGTTGTGGCCGATTTACCCACGGTAATACTGGTACAGGCTTCGGGATAGGATCCAATCCAGTCGGAACGGTCCTGAGCAATGAGCGAACTCAGGGCAAATGCAATGGCAA